>JBOGGH010000192.1:0-5654 GCA_050743905.1 Acidimicrobiales bacterium | reverse complement strand
CTGTTGTAGACCGCGAAGAGGTTGGTGCGGGGGAACGGCGTGATGTTCTCGGTCGAGCCGTGCATGGCGTTGCTGTCGAAGAGCACCGCCGAGCCCGGCGCCCCGGTGACCACGGCGATGCCGCCGGACCGCTCCACCAGCGCCGTGAGCGCGTCCCCGTCCGGCACGCCCACCTCCTGGCGCCGGAGCGACCGGCGGTAGTGGTCCTCCGGCGTCTCGTCCGCCGTGGGGACGAACGTGCGGTGCGACCCGGCAACGAGCATCAGGCTCCCGTTGTGCACGTAGTTCGGCGTGAGCGCCAGCGAGAGGCTGACGGCCCTGGGCGTGGGCATGCCGTCCTCGGCGTGCCAGGTCTCGAAGTCCGAGTGCCAGGCGAACCCGTCGCCGCAGAAGGCGGGCTTGCAGTTCACCCTGCTCTGGTGGACGTAGACACGGGACCCCAGGAGCTGCTCGGCCATCCCCACCAGGCGGCGGTCGGCCACCAGGCTGCCCAGCAGCGGGCTCAGGAGGTGCACCTCGAACACGGACCGCACGGCGTCGCCCTCCGGCTCGCGCACCACGCGCCCCGAACGCGCCACCTCGGGATCGGTGGCCAGCCGCTCCGCCTCGTCGCGGAGGCGGTCGGCGGCGGCCGGGCCCACGAGGCGGTCGACCACCAGGTAGCCGTCGCGGTCGAAGCGGCCGAGGTCCTCCGCCGAGAGCGGCCCGGGGACCCCCGGGTGCACCACCGGGTGGGCGCGCTCCACCGGCCGGAGCGGTCCCCCCGCCCGCGTGGGGTAGGCGTCACGGGCCGCCGCCGTGGTCACGGTGCTGCCGCCCCGGCGTCCGCCCCGGCGTCCGGCGGCGGGTAGGCGCCGTCCGGGCCGTGCACCTCCCGCCCGGTACAGGGCGGGTTGAAGACGCACGCCATGCGCAGGTCGGTCTCGGCCACCACGCGGTGGCGCTCGTGCCCGTCCAGCAGGTACATGGTGCCCGGCCGCAGCGGGTACGACCGATCGTGGTCGAGGTCGTGCAGGGTGCCGGCGCCCTCCAGGCAGTAGACGGCCTCCACGTGGTGCCGGTACCACATGGTCGTCTCCGTGCCGGCGTAGATCACGGTGTCGTGCAGGGAGAACCCGGCGCCGTCCGCCGCCAGGACCATCCGCCGGCTGCGCCACGTCCCGGCGGCGACGTCACGCTCGGTCCCCTCCACCTCCCGCACCGTCCTGACGATCACGGCCGCGTGTCCTCCCGCACCACGTGGCGCACGGCGAGGGCGAGCGAGGCCAGGCCCGGCTCCAGCTCGTCCTCGATCGAGGCCACCAGCGGGGGCATCACCTTCACGACCTCGTCGTCCGGGCCGGAGGTCTCCACCAGCACGCCCCGGTCGAACGCCTCGCGGGCGACCCTGGCGGCCAGGTCGGTGCCGGGCAGGGCCAGGCCCCACACCAGGCCCTTGCCGCGCACCTCGACCGCCACGTCCGGCCGGTCCGCCGCCACCTCGGCCGCCACGGCGGCGAGGCGCTCGCGGACGACCGCGCCGCGCACGGCCACCTCGTCCGTCATGCTCCCGTCCTCCCAGAGCGAGAGCGCGGCGGTCGCCGTCACCATGGCCGGGTTGTTCCCCCGGAAGGTCCCGTTGTGCTCGCCGGGCTGCCACACGTCCAGATCCCGCCGCATGAGCGTCACCGCCAGGGGCAGGCCGATACCGCTCAGGGACTTGGCCATGGTCACGATGTCGGGGACCACGCCCGAGTCCTCGAAGCTGAAGAACGGGCCCGTCCGCCCGCAGCCCATCTGCACGTCGTCCACCACCAGGAGGATGCCGTGCTCGGCGCAGAGGTCGGCCACCTTGCGGAGCCAGGGGCCGCTGGCCACGTTGATCCCCCCCTCCCCCTGCACCGTCTCCACGATCACCGCCGCCGGCAGGTCCAGCCCGCTCCCGTTCCCCTCCAGCAGCGCCCGGAGGATCCCTATCGAGTCCACGTCGTCCTCCAGGAAGTTGCAGAACGGCACGGAGGTCGAGTGGCTGAGCGGCACCCCGGCCCCGCCGCGCTTCATGGCGTTGCCGGTCACCGACAGCGCGCCCAGCGTCATGCCGTGGAAGGCGTTGGTGAAGCCCACCACCAGCTCGCGCCCGGTCACCTTGCGCGCCAGCTTCAGCGCCGCCTCCACCGCGTTGGTGCCGGTGGGGCCGGGGAACTGCACCTTGTAGTCGAGGCCGCGGGGCTTGAGGGCGGTGTCCCAGAACCGCTCCAAGAAGGCCCGCTTGGCCGCCGTCCCCATGTCCAGGCTGTGCACCACCCGGTCCTCGGCCAGGTACTCGAGCAGCGCGTGCTTGATGACCGGGTGGTTGTGCCCGTAGTTCAGGGCGCCGGCGCCGCAGAAGAAGTCCACGTAGGGCGTGCCGTCCTCGGCGTAGAGGCGGCCGCCCGAGGCCCGATCGAACACCGTCGGCCAGGCCCGGCTGTAGCTGCGGACCTCCGACTCCAGATCCTCGAAGATGCTCCCCATGTGCTGTCGTCCTCCTTACGGACGTCGCCGTCGCTCGGTCATCGGTCGTGCCCCGGCGGCGGCGGCCAGGGGGCCGATCCGCACGAGGATCTCCGGCTCGTGCCCGCTCCCCGCCGGGAACTGCGCCGCGGTGAAGAGCGTGGCCTCCGCCACGGGGGCGCCGGCGACGCGGGCCAGGGCCCGGAACAGCGCCGACGACGCGCCGTTCGAGGTGGTCACGGTGGCCTCCACGTGGTCCACGCCCGAGGACGCCAGGCGCCCGGCCAGCGCCGAGAGCATGGCCAGCCCCACGCCCTGCCGGCGGGCGCCGTGGTCCACGGCCACCTGCCACACGAAGAGGGTGCCCGGCTGCGCCGGCCGGCGGTACCCGGTGACGAACCCCACCGGCTGGTCCCGGCGGGTGGCCACGATCGACGTGCCGGCGAAGTCACGGCAGAAGGCCAGGTAGTAGTAGGGCGAGTTGGCGTCCAGCCCGTTGGCCCGGGCCATGCGCCACATGGCCGCGGCGTCGTCCGGCACCGGGGGCCGCAGCGGGAGCCCACCGCCCTTGGGGCCCCTGGTGCCGGGGTCGTCGGCTGCCGCCAGGCTCATGCTCCTCGTGGTGCGGGCGCAGGCGTGCGCCGCACTGGTCGCGCTCGGGGCAAGGCCCCATGCTGGCCCGCCCGGCTGAACCTGCAGTTGGAGCGAGTGCAATGCCGCCTGAGCGCCGCCGCGAACCCCCAGGCCTATGGGGGTTGATGCAGCGGTGCAAGAATTTCTGCCAGGCGCACCGCGGCGACCGGCACCGGCTCGGGACCGCCGTCCCCGGAGGTGCCGCCGTGCGGGCCGGTGCCGGCGACGTCGGTCAGCGGGCGGCCCGCAGGCGCTGGTACGTCCGGGGCAGCAGCGTCCGCATGACCGGCGCCACCAACGGGAGCGCCGCCGCGTTCACCTCGAGCCTCGGGTCGCCCAGGCGACGGACCACCAGCGAGGAGACCTGCGCCTCGCTCCGCCGCACCGCCCGCGGCGGCATCCGCATCCCGCCCTCGCGCACCGCCGTCGTGCCCATCTCGGTGGGGACCCATCCCGGGTACACCATGTGCACGAAGACCCCGTCGGCACGGGCGTCGAACGACAGGCTCTCGGTGGCCGCGGCCAGCGCCGCCTTGCTCGCCGAGTAGTCCCCGGCGTCCGGGCCGGGGGCGCGCCCGTCGTCCGAGCCCATGTTGGCCACGGCCCCGAAGCCCCGCCGGCGCATCCCGGGCAGCACCGTCAGCATGCCCACGTAGGGGGCAAAGAAGTTGACCTCCATGACCTCCCGCGCCGACGCCGGCGTGACCGGCTCCGAGCGGAGCACGCCCCCCATCCCGGCCACGTTGCACAGGACGTCCACCCGGCCCTGCTCCGCCTCCACGTCCCGCAGCAGGGCGGCGAAGGCGTCCACGTCCGAGAGGTCGCACGCCCGGTGCCCGGACCGCGGGCTCGTGCGGCGCATCTCCTCGGCCAAGGCGGCGAGCCGCTCCTCCCTCCGGGCCACTCCCACCACCACGGCACCCTCCCGCGCCAGGTCGGCGGCGAGCTGCCGGCCGATCCCGGCCGAGGCCCCGGTGACCACCGCCACCCGGTCACGGAGGTCGAAGCGCGCCCCGCGGCGCCCGTGTCCCACGCCCGGCACGGTAGCCGCCCGGTGCCCGCCGATCAGCCCGGCCGCTGGCCGGGCACCCGCGGCGCGGCGCCGCCCGGCGTGTAGAGCTCGATGCCGCCGTGCGTGCCTGTGGCCGAGGTGCCGGTCCCCAGGAGCACGGCGTCGCCGACCACGGCGATGCCCGACCACGAGTTCGTGGGCACCGGCAGCGACGCGAGCACGTGGCCGTCCCTGGTGTCGCGCACGGTCACTGTCAGCCCGCCCGCCTGCGAGTTGAACAGCAGGCTGCCGGCCACCGTGGTCGGGCCCAGGGAGTTGGCGTGGTCGGCCTGCCAGGCGATCTTCCCGGTGCGGGCGTTGAAGGCGTGCAGGCTCGGCTGCTGTGTCCCCACGTCCCGGGGGTTGCTGGGATCGCACAGCTCGGGCCCGTTGGACTCGAACCGCCCGTAGTCGCCGAGCGCCGTCGCGCCGTAGACGCTCGACCCGTTGTAGGCGGCGGTGGCGATGAACCCGCCGGAGAACCCGCCGAAGACGACGTTGGTCTTCCACCGGAGCCGCCCGGTTGTGGGGTCCAGCGAGTAGTACGTGCCGTCCTTGGACCCCACCCCGAGGAAGGTCGCCCGTGTGTCCTTGCCCAACCCCACGTTCACCGTCGCCCCGAAGTCCCAGTCGCACTGGATCGTGGGTGTGTGGTACGGCCGGTAGCGCCAGACCAGCGAGCCGTTGGACACCCGGAGGGCGAAGACCGACTCGGCGGTGGGCGGCGGGTCCTCGAAGTTGCAGTCGGCCTCGTCGAACACCACCCAACCCTGCCGGGGCAGGATCGAGCCGGACGCCCACACGTTGCCGCAGCCGTTGTCCTCGATCTTCCCCGACGTGCCCCGGTCGGACTGGTACTCCCAGTCCGGGCGGCCGTTGGCCAGTGTGGCCGCCACCACGTAGCCGCGCTCGTCCTTCTCGCCGTCGACCGAGAGGGCGAAGAGGACCTTGCCGTCGAACACCACCGGCGACGAGAAGATCCGGGCGTCGTCGTTCTTGGGGTCCGGCGGGCGCTGCGGGTTCCCGGTGTAGGCGTGCGACCAGTAGAGCTTGCCGGTGTGGGCGTTGAGCGCGTAGAGCGTGTAGCCGCCGCCGAAGATGACCAGGTCCGGGCGGGACCCGTTCCCGGGCTGGAACCACGCCGACGAGGTGATCATCCCCCCGTCGGACCCCACGTCACGCGGCTGCTCGCCCGGGTACGGCGTGACGGCGGGCTGCGCGAACGTGTGGAACCGCCACTCCTGCTTCCCCGTGTAGAGGTTGACGGCGTAGAAGTACTGGTCCCAGCTCCCGGCGTAGACGGTGCCGTCCACCACCGTGGGCGTCACCGTCACCGCTGTGCGGGTGGGGAAGAACCACCGCTGGGCCAGGGTGCCGGCCGTGGTGGTGGTGAGCGTGGTCCGGGCGGAGAAGGTGTGCTGGGCGCTCCTGCCGTAGGACGGCCATGTCCAGGGGCCCGGCCTCGTGACCGCCTGGCCTCCACCGGCCGCCGACGCAC
>JBOGGH010000191.1:0-5660 GCA_050743905.1 Acidimicrobiales bacterium | reverse complement strand
CGCCTGCTGCGCGGCGCGGGCCACCCGCTCGGCCGCCGTGGGCTCGTGGTCGCCGGCCGCCGGCACCACGTCCACCAGCGCCCCGATCACCCGGTCGTCGTCCCGCAGCGGCTCGCAGCGGACCGCCACCGGGCCGTCCACCGCCTCCATCTGCGCGTCGACGTGGTCGTGCACCGAGGCGAGCGCCTCGGCCAGGCGGGGCCAGGCGTCGGTGGGGTCGACGCCGCGCAGCAGCCGGGCCGCCTTGGGGCCGGTGATGAGCACACCGGCGCCGATCACCGCCACCGGGCGCCCCCGGCCGGAGGCGGTGAGGAACGCGTCGAGCAGCAGGCGCTCGCGCGGCGTGGCCTGCTCCAGCAACTGCTGCTCGATCTCGTGGGCGATGCCGGTGAAGAACGGGAGGAGCAGCGGGCTGGACGCGTCGGCGCGGGCGCTGAGGGTGATCACGCCCTCGAAGCGGCGCGAGATCGGGTGCCGGATCGGCACGCCCACGCACGTGAACCCGGTGAGCACGTCGGCGAAGTGCTCCGGCCCCACCACGATGCGCGGCTGGCGCTCCTCGGTGGCGGTGCCGATGCCGTTGGTGCCGATGAACTCCTCGGAGCCCGAGAAGCCCACGGCGGACGCCGTCTGGTCGAGCAGTTGGAGGAACCTGATGTCGGGCGCCCAGCGGCGCACGATGCGCGAGCTGCGGTCCGAGAGCAGGACGCCAGCGCACATGTCCGAGAGCTGCTCGGCCAGCCGCGAGATCACCGGGTCCGTGGCGATGGTGAGCGGCGTGTCGGGCGCCTCGTCCAGTGTGTACGGCAGTGCGGGCAGGTCGAACCGCGCCCCGCTGCGCTTGGATCGCTGCCAGGAGCGCAGGATCTCCGGACGTACCGCCACCTGGAGGTTCTCGGCCAACTCCCCCTGGCTGAGGAACTGCTCCCTGGCCTTGTAGAGCGTTCTCGCGAACACGGCCCCTCCCCGGAATGCTGTCGTCACCGTACCACCGCGCCCCCGGATCCGTGCCGGCGCGGCACGCGCTCCTCGTGCGTCCGCGCACGAGCCGCGCCCCCCGCCGTCGTTCAGGCCACCGTCCACCCCCCGTCGATGACGTACGCCGCGCCGTGCACGAACGAGGCTGTCTCGCTCGCCAGGAACGCCGCCAGCTTGGCCACCTCCCCGGGGTCCGCCCAGCGCCCTGCCGGCGTGGACGCCACCGCCGCGTCGACGTGCTCCTGGCACGTCGCCGGGTCGAAGAGATGCTCGGTCATGCCGGTGCGGACGGGGCCGGGGCAGATGGCGTTCACCCGCACCTGCTGCCGCCCGTAGTCGAAGGCCATCTGCCGGGTCAGGCCGAGCAGCCCGTGCTTGGCCGAGGTGTAGGCGGCACCGCCGCCCCCGGCCACGAACGAGGAGATCGACGCGGTGTTGACCACCGCGCCGCCGCCGCCGGCGATCATCGCCGGGAGCACCGCCCGCGACACGAGGAACGGGCCGGTGAGGTCGGTGCGCAGCACCCGCTCCCAGAGCTCGAGCGAGATCTCGAGGACGGGGCGGTAGTCGTCGAGCACCCCGGCGTTGTTGCAGAGGACGTCGGCGCCGCCCAGGAGGCGCAGCGCCTCCCCCACCCCCGAGGCCACGCTCCCGGGGTCGCCCACGTCGGCCTCCAGCGGGTGGCAGCGCCCTGCGGGCAGCCCGGCGGCCACCAACGCCACCGCCTCCCCGCGCACGTCGAGCGCGGCCACCGTGTCGCCACGGGCCACGAACTCGCGCACCATCGCCGCCCCCATCCCCGAGCCGGCGCCGGTGACGATCACGTTCCGTCCCGCCATGGTCGGCGTCCCCTCCCTCCTCGCTCGCTCGCCGCCCGCGGTCGGGGCGGCCGGTCAGGCCGGCAGCCCGCCCAGCGAGACGTACTTGGTCTCCAGGTACTCCTCCACCCCCGCCGCGCCGCCCTCCCGGCCCACGCCGCTCTCCTTCATGCCCCCGAAGGGCGCCTGGACGGCGGAGATCGACGCGTCGTTGATCCCCACCGTGCCGTACTCGAGGCCCTCGGCCAGGCGCACGGCCCGGTTGAGGTCGCTGGTGAAGGCGTAGGCGGCGAGGCCGTACGGGGTGTCGTTGGCCCGGGTGATCGCCTCGTCCTCGTGGGCGAAGGTCAGGAGCGGCGCCACCGGGCCGAACGTCTCCTCCGTGGTCACCAGCATCGACTCGTCCACGCCAGCCAGCACCGTGGGAGCGAAGAAGTTCCCGGCCCCGGGGGCCGGCGGGTCGACCCGCGACCCGCCCAGGAGCACCCGCGCGCCGCGATCGGCGGCGTCGGCCACGTGCCGCTCCACCTTCTCGACCGCCGCCGGCTCCACCAGCGGGCCGACGGCCACGTCCGGGTCGAGCCCGCTGCCCACCTTGAGCGACCGCAGCCGCTCCACCAGCTTCTCGGCGAAGGCCTGCGCCACCGGCTCCTGGACGAAGATCCGGTTGGCCGAGATGCAGGTCTGCCCCATGTTCCTGACCTTGCTGGCCACGGTCTCGTCGGCCGCCCGGTCGAGGTCGGCGTCCTCGAACACGAGGACCGGCGCGTGCCCGCCCAGCTCCAGGGAGACGCGCTTCATCGTGTCCGCCGCCCCGCGCATCAGCAGCTTGCCCACCTCCGTGGAGCCGGTGAAGGAGAGCACCCGCACGCGGTGGTCCTGCTGGACGGCGCGGGCGAGGGGCACCGGGTCGAGGCCGGGGACCACCGAGAGGACGCCCTCGGGCAGGCCGGCGTCCGTGAAGGTCCGGCCGATCTCGAGGGCCGAGAGCGGCGTGAGCTCGGCCGGCTTCACCACCATGGTGCACCCGGCGGCCAGCGCCGCCCCCAGCTTGCGGAGGATCTGCAGCGCCGGGAAGTTCCACGGCGTGATGGCGGCGCTGACCCCGGCCGGCTGGCGCAGCACGGTGATCCGCTTGGCCCGGCTGAGGGTGGGGATGGTCATGCCGTAGATGCGCCGGGACTCCTCGGCGAACCACTCCAGGAAGCCCACGCCGTACTCGAGCTCGGCCACCGACTGGTCGAGCGGCTTGCCCTGCTCCATGGTCATGACCTCGGCCAGCCACCCCATGCGCTCGCGGGTGATGGCCGCCGCCCGGCGCAGGACGGCCGAGCGTTCGAGGGCCACGGTGGCGCCCCACGCCGGCTGGGCCGCCGCGGCGCGGTCCACGGCCTCGCGCATGTCGGCCTCGCCGCCGTCGGCCAGCTTGGCCAGGACCTCGCCGGTGGCCGGGTTCACCACCTCGAAGGTGTCCCCCGAGCGGGCGTCGGCCCAGCGGCCGCCGATGTAGAGCCGGGTCAGGATCTCCACTGCTGCTCCTCTCGTACTGCTCGTCGTCCCCCACGGCCCCCGCCGGGCTCCCGCCGTCCGCCGGTCACGCCGGCACCACCGAGGCCCGGGACACCTGGCGGCTGGCCCCGCTCTCCAGCGCCGCCACCACCTCGTCGAGCGGGTAGTCCCGGCCCACCACGGCCTCGAAGGGGACCCGCCCGGCGTTGCGCGCCAGGAAGGCGATCGCCCGCTCGAGGTACCAGGGGTCGTAGCGGAGGATCCCGTGCACCTGCAGGTGCTTGCGGGTGAGGAGGCCCGGGAGGATCGTGACCTCGTCGGCCGCCCCCACGTTGAGGTTGCCCACCGAGGCGATGCGGCCGCCCACCGCCGCCAGGTGGACCGCCTCCACGAACGCCGCCGCCACCCCGGTGACCTCCAGCACCACGTCGCCCCCGCCGCCGGTGAGCGCCTTCACCCGCTCCGACCGCGCCTCGGAGGTCGGGTGCTCCGCCATGTCCACCACGTGGTCGGCGCCGAACTCGGCGGCGAGCCGCAGGCGCTCGCCCACCCCGTCGATCACCACCACCGCGGCGCCGCGCTCCTTGGCGGCGGCGGTGGCGTAGAGGCCCAGGCCCCCGGCCCCCTGGACCACGAGCGTCTCGCCAGGCCGGAGATCCACCCGGTCCAGCACGAAGAGCACCTGGGCGACCCCGCAGTTGGCGCCGGCCACCGTGCGGTCGTCCAGGGTGTCGGGCACCTTGTAGAAGTACTGGTCCGGGTCGACGTAGTAGTGGGTGGCGAAGGCCCCGCGGAAGTGGGGCGGCCGGTCGGGGGGCACCGACCACAGCCGGAGCGCGTTGGCGCACAGGCTGAAGTCACCACGCAGGCACCCGGCGCACCGGCGGCAGGCCAGGAAGTACACCACCACCACGCGGTCGCCCACGGCAACGGGCCGCCCGGCGAAGTCCTGCGCCACCCCCTCGCCCAGGGCAGCCACCTCACCCACGAACTCGTGCCCGAGCGCCGCCCGCTGCAGGGCCGGGCTCTGGTAGTGGTAGGCGTGGACGTCCGAGCCGCACACGTTGGCGCGGCGCACCCGCAGCAGCACCGCCCCGGGGCCGGGCTCCGGCACCTCGTACTCGCGCAGCGCGACCTCCTCCGGCCCCACCAGCGCCGCCACCCGACCCTTCACCTGCACCTCCTCGTTGACCGCCCGGCGCGGGCGCCCGCCCGCGGGCGGATGCCCCCAGGCCAGCATGACCACCGGCCGCCACGGCGCGGTGTCCGAGAACGCGACATCGGCCGCCGGCGGCCGCCTGTTGCAAAGTCGGACAGCCGCGGCCGGCCGCCCGTTGCCAGCATCGTGGGGATGCCAACCGGACCCGGGGGAGCCATCCAGCCGTTCGGCACCGCCAAGCGGCTGTGGGCCCTGGACTCGCCCACCTTCACCGTGGACGCCCACACGCTCATGTACGGGCTGAGCGGCCGGCTCACGATCCCGCTCCCCGCCTACCTGATCGAGCACCCCAGGGGGCTGGTGCTCTTCGACACCGGCCTGGTCCCGGCGTCCCTGGACGACCCGCACGCCGTCTACGGCGACCTGGCCGACGCGATCACACTGACCGCCACGCCCGACCAGCGCCTCGACCGGCAGATCCAGGCGCTGGGCTACAAGCTCTCGGACGTGACGCACGTCATCGCCTCGCACGCCCACTTCGACCACGCGGGGGGCCTGTACCTCTTCCCCCACGCCAGGTTCTACGCCGGCCAGGGGGAGCTGCAGCACGCCTACTGGCCGGCCCGCATCGGCGCCGAGTTCTTCCGCCGCGAGGACCTGGACGTCACCCGCGGCTTCGACTGGTACGAGATCCCCGGGATCGACGTGGACCTCTTCGGCGACGGGAGCCTGGTGATCCTCTTCACCCCCGGCCACACGCCGGGCGAACTGAGCCTCCTGGTGCGCCTGCCCGGGCGGAACTTCATCCTCACCGGCGACACGGTGCACCTCCGGGCCGCCCTGGAGCAGGAGATCCACTTCCCGGTGGACGCCGACACCGCCGCCGCGGTCCGCAGCCTCCGCCGGCTCAAGCTGCTGCGGGACGCCGCCGACGCCACCGTATGGATCACCCACGACCCGGACGACTGGGCCGAGCTCCGGCACGCCCCGCACTGCTACGAGTGACGCATGGCGGTCCTGGTCGACTACGCCTGCCCCACCTGTGACAGCCGGACCGAGGCCCGGGTGCCGTCGCCGCCGTCGCCGGCACGCCCCTGCCCCTCCTGCGGCGGCGAGGCCCGCCGGGTCTGGGCCCCGGTGGGCCTGGTGCGGGGCCCCGGCGGCGGGAGCGCGCCCGGCGTGCCGGGGAGCGGTGG
>JBOGGH010000190.1:0-5660 GCA_050743905.1 Acidimicrobiales bacterium | reverse complement strand
CCGACCTCGTCGTGGTCTCGCCGCCCTACGACTGCGAGGCGTCGGCCATCGACATGGACGCCTGGCGAGCGGGCGGGCAGGTGCGGGTGACCGACTCGCGCACATACTCACCCAACCGGGCAAACCTCGGCCGTGCCCGGGGGCGGCGCTACGCAGCGCGCATGGTCGAGGTGTACGCGGCCTGCGCCCAGGTGCTGCGCCCCGGCGGGCTGCTGGTGACGGTCACGAAGAACAGCCACCGGCGGCACCAGGCCGTGGACCTCGCCGGGGCGACCGTGGCCCTCGCCGCCCGAGCCGGCTTCGGCTACTGCCAGCACGTCGTTGCCCTGCATGCCGCGGTGCGCGAGGGCGTGCTGTGCGCCCGGCCGTCGCTCTGGCAGACGACCCGGCTACGCCATGCCGCGGCCCGTGGCGAGCGGACCCACCTGGTCGTGCACGAGGACGTCTGCGTCTTCACCGCCCCGGGAGGCGGCCGATGACCACTGACCCCGCCCTCTCGGTGTGGCCGACTGCCCAGCAGTGCGCCCGCGCCCAACGGGCCGGCCGCTACCTGTCGATCTCGGGCACCCATCCGGCCAGGATGCTCCCGGCCATCGCCTGGACGGCGATCACCGCCTACAGCGAGCCTGGCGACGTCGTCGTCGACCCGATGTGCGGGATCGGGACCACCCTGGTCGAGGCCGTCCATCTCGGCCGCGACGCCATCGGGATCGAGTACGAGCCACGGTGGGCTGACCTCGCCCGGGCAAACCTCACCCACGCCCGCGCCCAGGGTGCAACCGGGCAGGGCGAGGTGGTCCAAGGCGACGCCCGGCACCTCACGAGCCATGTCGATCCGGCCGTACGGGGCCTGGTGGCCCTCGTCCTCACCTCCCCTCCCTACGGTCCGTCGTCCCACGGCCGGGTCCGGGCGACGCCTGGCGGCGGTGTCGAGAAGGCTCACTTCCGGTACTCCAACGATCCAGCGAACCTGGCCCATGTCGGCCTGGAGAGCCTGGTGCAGGCGATGCGCGACGTGCTCTGCGAGTGCGGGCGGCTGCTCCGGCCTGGCGGCGTCGTGGCCATGACGGCGCGGCCTTGGCGGCGAGCCGGCCTGCTGGTGGACCTCCCCGGCGTCCTCGGTCGAGTGGCGGACGGCACGGGGCTCGTCCTCCTCGAACGCAACGTTGCCCTCTTGGCCGGGCTGCGCGGCAAGGGGCTTGTGCCCCGAGCGTCGTTCTTTGCCCTCGAACAGGCGCGCAAGGCCCGCGCCCGGGGCCTCCCGCAGTCGGTGGTGGCCCATGAGGACGTGCTCGTGTTCCGGCGGGGGCCGACGTGAGCGGGTTCAGGGAAGCTGAAGGACGCTCACATCAAGCCAAGGGGCCGGCGCCCGTTCAGCGCAGACGCCAGCCCGTGACGGTGGTCGTGGAAGATCCGGTCCCCCTCGACCCCGACCACCGGCGTCAGGCGCTCCTCTACCTGGCCGAGCTGCTGGCGCCACTGTTCGGTGCCGACAGCTCGGCCTAGCACCCCGGGGCTACGTGCCTTGACATCCCGGCGCGGTTGAGGTCGTCTCCAAGAGCTGCCACCAGTTCCATGAGGAAGGAGCCGGCTATGCGGATCGCCACCTACACCCGCATCTCGACCGACGAGGCCCACCAGCCCTACTCCCTGGAGGCCCAGGCCAGTCGGCTGGGTTCCTACATCGACAGCCAGGAGGACTGGACCCTCGTCCGGGAGTTCACCGACCAGGCGTCGGGCGCCACCACCGACCGGCCGAACCTCCAGCGCGCGCTCACCGAGGCGCGGGCCAAGCGCTTCGATCTGCTGCTCGTGTACCGCGTCGACCGGTTCGCCCGCTCGGTGCGGGGACTCGCCACCCTCCTGGAACAGCTCGACGCGGCGGGCGTGGCCTTCCGCAGCGCCACCGAGCCCTTCGACACCACCACGCCGGCCGGCCGGATGATGGTCCAGATGCTCGGCGTTTTCGCCGAGTTCGAGCGGGCTACGATCATCGACCGAGTGATCGCCGGGATGGAGCGCAAGGCGGCGCGTGGCGAGTGGTGCGGCGGCAGCCGACCGCATGGCTATGCGGTTGACCAGGCCACCGGGCACCTCGTCCCGAAGGAGGAAGAGATCCCGATCGTTCGGGCGATCTTCGACCACTACACCCGGGGCCGGATGGGCCTGAAGGCCATCGCCGTCTGGCTCAACAAGCGTGGGCACCGCACCAAGTACGGGCGGCCGTGGAACCACATGGCCGTCCTCACCGTGCTGCGCAATCGCGCCTACCTCGGTGAGGTCTACTTCCGCGACACCTATCACCAGGCCCCGCACCCGCCCCTGGTCGACGTGAAGACCTTCGAGCTGGCCCAGCGCATCCTCCAGGACCGGGGAGAGGACCACACCAAGCGGGCCAGCAACGCCAGCGACTACCTCCTCGCCGGGCTCGTCTTCTGCACCCACTGCGGCAAGCGCTTCGTCGGCACCTCGGCCCGGGGCAACCGCTACACCTACCGGTACTACACCTGCTTCTCCCGGCACCGCTACGGCGCTGAGACGTGCCCCGCCGAGCGCCTGCCGGCCGACGCGCTGGAGGACGCCGTGCTCGACGCGCTCCTCGACACGTTCAGCCGTACCGATCTGCTCGACCAGGCACTGGCCGGCGGTGCCGAACGGGCGGACGCCATCCGGGCACAGCATCAGGACGTGATGCACACCGTCACTGCCGAGCTGGCCAAGACCGAAGAGGCCATCGAGCGCTACCTGCTCGCCTTCGAGGCAGGCACGATGCCCGAGAGCCAGTGCGGCGAGCGGGTGCAGGTGCTCGGCGCCAAGGCCGCCGAGCTGCGGTCTCGACAAGCGGAACTGGCCGAGCTGGCGGCAGCGGGTGAGGCTCCCGCCCTGTCCGAAGAGGCACTCGACAAGTTGCGGGCACAGCTAGCGGGCACCATCCGAGAGGGGGACGCCCTGGCGAAGAAGGGGCTGCTCCAGAGCCTCGTCCACGAGATACAGGTCGACGGCCGCCACGCGATCCGGACTCGGTTCCGCGTCCCCATGAGAGGCCCGACAACGACAAACCCCCGTTCCCCGTCGAGGGAGCAGAAGGTTCGTACATTGTCAGGGTCGGCGCCCCCGGCAGGAATCGAACCTGCGACACATGGTTTAGGAAACCACTGCTCTATCCCCTGAGCTACGGGGGCGGCGGATGACGGCATGGACCGCCTCATGGAGGGCCGGACGCTGTCAGCCAGGAGGCTACTACCGAGCCCGAGCGAGGGTGCTCAGGCCGGGGGTCCCCTGGGTGGCCCCCAGCGGCGTCCACCTTGGCGCGTGCCGAACGGCACCGTCACCCGCCGAACTTCCGGCGCCGCGCGAGGCAAGGGATCAGGCCGAGCGGTGGCGATCCTCGCCCGCGTCCACCGTCACAGGCTTCATGCAGCATGCCGTCGTGCCGCGACTCTCATACCTCTACGGGATCGCCCTTCCAAAACCGCAGTCCACGTCCCTCCGGGTACGATCGCACCGTTGCCATGAAGGCGGAGTACCGTATCCCCCACGTCGAGAAGGTCGAGGTGCCACGCGCGCACGTGATGCGGCTCACCTTCGACGACGGGGTCGTCCGAGAGCTGCGGTTCTTGCCAGGGTCGAACCAGGGGACCGTCTTCGCGCCGCTCGACGATCCCGGGTACTTCGCCCGCGTGCAGGTGGACCCAGAGAGCCGGACGGTGACCTGGCCCAATGGCTTGGATCTCGACCCGGCGGTACTCCACGGCGATGCCGAGCCGGCAGGCATGCAGCGGCATTTCCGCGCAGTGGGCCGACCGCGCTGACTGCGGGGAGGAACCCACCGGCCCGCCGCCAGCCCACCGTCGGCCCCGCCCGCCCCGGACCACCCCACCGGCCGGGTACCGTCTAGCGGGTGGAAGGCGGTCCCGGCCGGCCGCCGGGCGCCCTTGGCCGGCGCCCACCACGACCGGGCGGCACGCGAGCGCCCACCACCGGGCACAGCACGGGAACGAACGGCCCAGGAACAGACGGCACAGGAAAGAGGAGCGCACATGACCACCGCCGACACCGAGATCCCCTGGAAGGTCGCCGACCTCTCGCTGGCCGACTTCGGGCGCAAGGAGATCGAGCTGGCGGAGCACGAGATGCCCGGGCTCATGGCCATGCGGGAGGAGTACGCCGCCTCCCAGCCCCTGGCCGGCGCCCGCATCACCGGCTCCCTGCACATGACGGTGCAGACGGCGGTGCTGATCGAGACCCTGACGGCGCTCGGGGCCCGGGTCCGCTGGGCGAGCTGCAACATCTTCTCCACCCAGGACCACGCCGCGGCCGCGGTGGCCATGGGGCCCGGCGGCACGGAGGCGGACCCGCGCGGCGTGCCCGTCTTCGCCTGGAAGGGCGAGACCCTGGAGGAGTACTGGTGGTGCACGCAGCAGGCGCTGGTGTGGCCGGGCGAGGGCGGCCCCACCATGATCCTCGACGACGGCGGGGACGCCACCCTCCTGGTCCATAAAGGCGTGGAGGTGGAGAAGGCCGGGGCCGTCCCGGATCCCGCCACGGCGGGCTCGGAGGAGATGGCCGTGGTGCTCGGGGTGCTCGAGCGCAGCCTGGCCGAGGACCCCCAGCGGTGGACCGCCATGGCCAACGGCATCCGGGGCGTGACCGAGGAGACCACCACCGGCGTGCACCGTCTCTACGAGATGCAGCGCAACGGCGAGCTCCTGTTCCCGGCCATCAACGTGAACGACTCGGTCACCAAGTCCAAGTTCGACAACAAGTACGGCTGCCGGCACTCGCTGGTGGACGGGATCAACCGCGCCACGGACGTCCTGATCGGCGGCAAGGTGGCGGTGGTCTGCGGCTACGGCGACGTGGGCAAGGGCTGCGCCCAGTCGCTCGCCGCCCAGGGCGCCCGCGTGGTCGTCACCGAGGTGGACCCGATCTGCGCCCTCCAGGCGGTGATGGAGGGCTTCCAGGTGACCCTGCTCAACGACGTGATCGGCACGGCGGACATCGTGATCACCGCCACCGGCAACCGCGACGTGGTCACGGCCGGCCACATGGCCCGCATGAAGCACCAGGCCATCGTGGGCAACATCGGCCACTTCGACAACGAGATCGACATGGCCGGCCTGACCGCCATCCCGGGGATCGAGCGCGTCAACATCAAGCCGCAGGTCGACAAGTGGGTGTTCCCGGACGGGCACGCGGTGATCGTGCTCTCGGAGGGTCGCCTGCTGAACCTCGGCAACGCCACCGGCCACCCGAGCTTCGTGATGTCGAACTCCTTCACCAACCAGACCATGGCCCAGCTCGAGCTCTTCACCAAGGCCGAGCAGTACGAGACCAAGGTCTACGTCCTGCCCAAGCACCTGGACGAGAAGGTGGCGCGCCTGCACCTGGACGCGCTCGGCGTGCGCCTCTCCACCCTCAGCCCCGAGCAGGCCGCCTACATCGGCGTGCCGGTGGACGGCCCCTACAAGCCGGACACCTACCGCTACTGAGCGCTACCGGGGCCGTTCGCTCGGCAGCCGCTCGACTGTCGGCGGTCGATGGCCGGCGGGCGCCGGGCCGCCGCCTACCGGGACCCTGCATGCCGGCGTGCCACCGGGCAGCCGGTGGCGCACCCTGGCCACCACCGGGTACACGGCAGCGGCCAGCCACCGCAGCGG
>JBOGGH010000189.1:0-5680 GCA_050743905.1 Acidimicrobiales bacterium | reverse complement strand
GGCCGGTCCCGCTGGACGCGCTGGCCGGCCGGGCCGGCGCCGCCTGACCGGGCAGGCGGGTACCCTCTACGGATGGAGTTCCGCCGGATCAACGGGCTGCCGCCCTACGTCTTCGCCACCATCAACGACCTCAAGCTCGAGGCCCGGCGAACCGGCAAGGACGTGATCGACCTGGGGTTCGGCAACCCGGACCTCCCGTCGCCGACGGTGGCGGTGGAGAAGCTGGGGGAGTCGGCGCGCAACCCGCGGAACCACCGCTACTCCGCGTCCAAGGGCATCCCCAAGCTCCGCCAGGCCGTCACCGACCTCTACCGCCGGAAGTTCGCGGTCGAGCTCGACCCCGACCTCGAGGTGGTCACCACGATCGGCGCCAAGGAGGGCCTCTCGCACCTCATGTGGGTGCTGGTGGGCCCGGGGGACACGGCGTTCGTGCCGTCGCCCTCGTACCCGATCCACATCTACGCCCCGCTCTTCGCCGGCGCCGACATCCGGCAGATCCCCCTCGAGGCACTGCCGCCCGGGGACGGCACGGCCGACCTTGGCCCGGGCGACGCCTTCTTCCGCTCGCTCATGGAGAACTGGGAGTCCACGTGGCCCAAGCCCAGGGTCATCCTGCTCTCGTTCCCCCACAACCCGACCACGTCCTGCGTGGACTACGCCTTCATGGAGCGCCTGGTGGCGTTCGCCCGCGAGCACGACGTCGTCCTGGTCCACGACTTCGCCTACGCCGACATCGGGTTCGACGGCTACGAGCCGCCGTCCATCCTCCAGGTGCCGGGGGCCAAGGACGTGGCGGTGGAGCTGTACACGCTGACCAAGTCGTTCTCGATGGCCGGCTGGCGGGTGGGCTTCATGGTGGGCAACGCCGCCATCATCCAGGCGCTCACCAAGCTGAAGAGCTACCTGGACTACGGGACGTTCCAGCCCATCCAGATCGCCGCCATCGTGGCCATGAACGAGGCGCCGGGCTACCCGCGCGAGATCTGCGCCGCCTACGAGGGCCGCCGCAACGCCCTCTGTGACGGGCTCAACCGGATCGGCTGGGACGTGGCGCCGCCCAAGGGCACGATGTTCGTGTGGGCCCCCATCCCCGAGCCCTACCGGGAGATGGGCTCGCTGGAGTTCGCCAAGCTGCTGGTGCGCGAGGCGGACGTGGCCATCTCGCCGGGGGTGGGCTTCGGCCCCGGGGGCGACGGGCACGTGCGGTTCGCGTTGATCGAGAACGAGCAGCGCACCGGGCAGGCGGTGCGCAACCTGCGCCGGGCGCTCACCAAGCTGGGCTGACCGGGGCCCGGGCCGGCGCCCGAGACGGCGCCGCTGCCCAGGGTGGCGCCGGTGCCCGTCAGGCGCCGGCGGCCGTGGCGCAGCCGGAGGCTCGCGCGAACTCGAGGAAGTCGTCCTCCGCCAGGGGCACGGCGAAGTGGTTCCCCTGCAGCAGGTCGTAGCCGAGGTCGGTCATGCGCCGGCGGATGTCGTCGTTCTCCACGCCCTCGGCCACGGCGTCCAGGCCCAGCCGGTGGGCCAGCTCGAGCACGGAGCGGACGATCGCCTCGTCCGCCGGCGACTCGCCCGAGCGCAGGACGAAGCTCATGTCCACCTTGAGCTCGTCCAGGGGGAGGTGCGGCAGCACGGCCAGCGAGGTGTGGCCGGTCCCGAAGTCGTCGATGGACACCCGGACCCCGCGCTCGCGCAGGGGGTGGAGCAGGCGCACGGCCGAGACCAGCTCGGTGGCCGCCGTCTCGGTGACCTCCACCACCAGCGCCGACGGCGGGAGGTCGCGGGCCAGCAGCTCGCCGAGGACCCACGCGGGGAGGTCCGGCCGGCGGAGGGTCTTGGCGGAGAAGTTGACCGACACCGGCACGCTGACGCCGGCCTTCCGCCACCGTGCCTGCGCGTCCAGCGCCTCGGCGAGGACCCACTCGGTCAGGCGGTCGATGTAGCCCGTCCGCTCGGCGAGCACGATGAAGCGGCCGGGCGGCACGTTGCCGTGCCGCTGGCTGCGCCACCGCAGGAGCGCCTCGGCCGAGACGGTGCGGGTGCTGCGGGCGTGGATCTGCGGCTGGAACGCGAGGTGGAGCTCGCCGCGCTCGGGCGCCAGCCGGAGGTCGGCGAGCAGCGCCAGGTCCTCCACGGTCAGCGTGCCCTGCGGGTCCTCCCACACCGCGTGGGCCCGGCCGTTCTCGTGGGCCTGGCGGGCGGCGAGCGACGTGCGGCGCAGGAGCTCGCCCAGGTCCTCGCCGTCCCACGGCGAGAACACCAGCCCCACGTGCGGGCGGAGCGCCACCTCCACCCTGCCGACCACGTAACGGCCGGCCGCCACCGCGTCCACGAGGATCCGGCCGAGGGCCACGCCCTCCTCGTGCACCTCTGACGGCACGCCGGACGACGGCCCGTCACCGTCCCCGGCGGCCGTCTCCGCCTCGCCGCCGGTGGCGGTGCTCGTGGCGGTGCTCGTGGCGGTGTCCGCGACGGCGTCCAGGGGCCGCACCACCACCAGCTCGTCGCTCTCGACACGGGCCATCACGGCGTCCGCCGGGATGACCTGCCCGAGGTCCTCCACCGCCCGGCGCAGCAGGTCGGCGCCGATCGCGTGGCCGAGCGCCTCGCGCGCCTCGTCGATGCCCGCCAGGAGGACGGTGGCCAGCAGCAGCGGCCCGCCGTCCGGTGCGGCCGCCACCCGGCGGGTGAGGCCCACCTGGTTGGCCAGGCCGGTCTCCGGGTCGATGGCGCCGCTGCGGGCGGCCGCCCCCGCCAGGAGGATGACCGCCATCGGCGCGGCGGCGACCGCCACCCCGGCCACCACCGCCACCAGCGCGGCGTACCCGATGCCGATGACCGGCCACAGCGCCAGCCAGAACACGGCCACGCCGTAGGCGAGGTGGACGAACGCCGCCCGCGGCACCAGGAAGAGCGAGACGAAGATCAGGAAGGGGATGAAGTACGGCGAGAAGCCCAGCGCCGGCGCCGGGTCCCGCCCGGCCCAGATCAGGCCGGCCACCATGATGGCACCCAGGGCGGCGAGGGCGTGGCAGGCCAGCGCCCCGATCCGCCGCACGCAGAGCAGCGCCACCCACACGGCGGCCGCCACGCCGGCGATGGCGTAGATCCAGGCCCGGCGCTCGCCCGGCCACTGCAGCCAGCTCACCTGGACGCACCAGAGCGCGGCGCACACGGGGAACACCACCCGGAGCACGGCCAGCGGGCTCAGCAGCTCCAGGGGCATGCCCAGCGCGAACCAGGACCGGATCTTCGGGAAGAGCCGGCTCTGCACCGCGGCGCGTGTGGCCAGCCGGGTGCTGGTGACCACCGGCATGCCGTGCACGGTCGACGTCGCCCATCCCCGCCACCGAAGCGGCGTCCGGCCATCCACCAGCCGAAATCTACTGTTCTCCGGCCTCCGGCACGGTGATCTCCCCCTATGGGGGGCGCTGGACGTGGTGCACGGACGGTCCCGCGCCCACGCCGCGGCCCGCCCCGTTCAGGGCAGCCCGGCCCCGGGGACGTCCACCCGCACCTGTTCGATCCTCGCCTCCCGCACGTCGCGGACGTGGCGCTCGTCCGTGGTGGGGGACGTCATGCAGTAGAGGGTGCGCCGGTCCTCGCCGCCCAGCATGCAGGCCACGCACGCCTGCCCGGTGGCCACTCGGTCCACGATCTCGCCCCCCTCGGCCACCAGGAGGCACTCGGCGGTGACGGCGTTCGCCACCCAGATCCTCCCCTCGGCGTCCAGGCAGATCCCGTCCGGCGTCCGGCCCGGGAGGTCCGCCCAGACGCGCCGGCCGGACAGGCCGCCGCCGGCCGCCACGTCGAACGCCGTCAGCCGGCCGCCTATGGTCTCGGCCACCACCAGCACCGAGCCGCCCGGCAGGACGACCGACCCGTTGGGGAAGGCGAGGTCCGTGGCCGCCTCGTGGGAGGTGCCGTCCGGGTCCACCCGCACCAGGCTCGCGGTGCACGGCTGGCCCCGGCCCTCGAAGAGCGCGTGCAGGTCGAAGCCGAAGTTCCCCACGTAGGCGCGCCCGTCGGCCGCCACCACCATGTCGTTGCCGTGGAAGGTGGCCCACGGTGCCAGCGTCCCGTGGTGCACGAGCTCGCCGTCCGGCTCGAGCCGCAGCACCTCGCGGGCCGTCATGCGCACCACCAGCAGGCGCCCGTCGGGCAGCCAGCCCAGGCCCGACGGCTGGCCGGGGACGTCCACCTCCCGGCGCCGGTGGCCGTCCGGGCTCACGGAGAACACGGCCTCGTCGTAGAAGTCCGAGTACCACAGCCGCCCGTCGTGCCAGCGGGGTCCCTCGCCGAAGTAGAGCCCCTCGAGGAAGGTGGTGGTGGTCCGCGGCGTCACGGTGGGCAGTTGAGCACACCCGGCGAGGGCGTGGGGTCGGCGAGGGCGTGGGGCCGGCGCCGGCGTGGGGCCGGCGGTGCCGCGCGCCGACGGTAGCGTGGGTCGTGACCTACTGGGTGATGAAGATCCTCCTCACCCCGTTGTTCCACCTGCTCTGGCGGGTGCGCGTCGAGGGCCGGGAGCACATCCCCCGGCACGGCCCGGCGGTGCTGGCGGCCAACCACCGGTCGTTCTGCGACTCGCTTTTCCTGCCCCTCGTGGTGCCCCGCCGGGTGACGTTCCTGGCGAAGGCCGAGTACTTCGAATCCCGGAAGACGGCGTGGTTCTTCCGGGCCGTCGGGGAGATCCCCGTCCGGCGCGGCGGCGGGCCCGAGGCCGTGCGGGCGCTCGAGACGGCGCGGGAGATCCTGGGCCGCGGGCGCCTCCTGGCCGTCTACCCGGAGGGGACCCGCGGGCTCGACGGGCGCGTCCACCGTGGGCGCACCGGGGTGGCGCGGCTCTCCGGCGAGTGCGGCGTGCCGGTGGTGCCGGTGGGGATCACGGGGACGGTCGACGTGCAGCCGGTGGACGCCCGGATGCTGCGGCCGTTCCGGACGGTGGTGGTCCGCTTTGGCGCGCCGGTCCGGATGGCCCCGGCCGGCGGCCGGGAGCACGGCGGCGCGGGTCGGACGGGCGACCACGAGGGCGGCTGCGCGGTCCCGACGGGCGACCACGAGCACGCCGCGTACCGGCGGTTCACCGAGGACCTCATGCGGGAGATCGCCCGCCTGTCCGGCTGCGAGTACGAGGACGGGTACGTGCCACGGCGCCCAGCGCCGTAGCGCCGCCGCCGTGGTGCCGCCGCGCCGCCGCCGTGGCATGGCGACGGCGGCGCGGCCGCGGCGGATGGGGCGGCGGGCGCGGTGCCTGGTTTACGCTTGGCCCATGCAGCGGTACGTGGTCCGGATCCGCCTGCCCGACCGGCCGGGCGCCCTCGGCCAGGTGGCGAGCCGCATCGGCGCGGTGGGCGGGGACATCGTGGCCATCGACATCATCGAGCGGTCCAGGGGGCGGGCGATCGACGAGTTCGTGCTCGAGATGGACGGCGACCACCTGGTGGAGCTGCTGCGCAACGAGATCCACGAGGTGGACGGGGTCCACGTGGAGGACGTCCGGCGGGCCGAGCCCGCACCCGGCGCCGTCGAAGACTGACCGCCGCCGCCGCCGCCGGCTGCCCGACTGCGGCTAGCCGCCTGCCCAGCCGCCCGCCTGCCCGACTGCGGCTACCCGACTGCGGCTACCCGACTGCGGCTAGCCGGCGGCCCAGGCGCGGGAGCGGTCCACCGCCCTGCGCCAGCC
>JBOGGH010000188.1:0-5682 GCA_050743905.1 Acidimicrobiales bacterium | reverse complement strand
AGGTCACCACCGGCGACACCCCCGAGGCCCTGCGCGACCTGTCGGTCTCCCTTGAGCGGGTCGGCGACGTGCACCTGCAACGGGGCCGGCTGGACGAGGCGCTGGCCACCTACGCCGAGGGGCTCGACCTCCGCCGCCGGATCCACGCCATCACCGGCGACACCCCCGGGGCCCTGCGCGACCTGTCGGTCTCTCTCAGCAAGGTCGGCGATGTCCACCTGCAACGGGGCCGGCTCTCCGAGGCGCTGGTCGCCTACGCCGAGGGGCTCGACCTCCGCCGCCGGATCCACGCCATCACCGGCGACACCCCCGAGGCCCTGCGCGACCTCTCGATCTCCCTTGAACGGGTCGGCAACGTCCACCGGCAACAGGGCCGCCCCTCTGAGGCGCTCGCCGCCTACGCCGAAGGGCTCGACCTCGCCTGCCGCGTCGCCGACGCCTACGGGGCCACCCCACAGGCCCTCGCCGACGTGCGTCGCCTGGAGGAGCAGGTCGAAGTGGCGTCAGGGGACCGGTAGGCGCGGTCCCTGGTGCGTCGTCCCGGGCGACGCCGGGGCGGCACGGTCACGCTCCGCGGTTGGTCCTGCCCCGCAGGGCCAGCATGGCGAGACCGATGCTGACCACGCCGATGCCGAACAGTGCCGCCAGGCCCTCGGCGAGCACGGATCCTTGCCAGCCGCCGGAGATGAGCACCCGGAGCGCGCCCAGGAGGTAGGTGATCGGGTTGTACGTGGCGATGGTCGAGAACCAGCCGGTCAGGTCGGCCTTGGGCACCACGGCGTCGCTCAGGAAGAAGAGCGGGAAGAACACCACGTACGAGGCGCTCACGGCGCCCGGGCTGCCCGTCTTCAGCGCCACGGCGTAGGAG
Organism: Acidimicrobiales bacterium; assembly: GCA_050743905.1. Taxonomy (GTDB): domain Bacteria; phylum Actinomycetota; class Acidimicrobiia; order Acidimicrobiales; family RAAP-2; genus JBOGGH01. Next base: position 4,814 of record JBOGGH010000188.1, on the reverse strand, counting down.
AACCCGGTGAAGGCCAGGCCCCACAGCGTGGCGAGGCCCACGAAGGCGAGGACGCCGAGGATGCCGGTGACGAACCGCACCCCCACGGCGTAGCCGAGGACGAGGACCGGCAGGCACATGGCGGCCACGACCACCGCGTCGGCGGCCATCAGGCCCAGGAGCAGCGCCGAACGCCGGACGGGGGACATGCACAGGCGGTCGAAGTAGCCGCTCGTGATGTCGGCGACGAGAGAGGGGGCCCTCGAGATCCCGGTGACGGCGAAGGCGATGGCCATCGGCAGGAGGAAGGCCTTGTAGCTGAAGCCCGGCGCCCGGGCAAGGTTCTCGAGGGCCCCGAGGTTGACGGCGTAGAAGAACGCCGGGACCACGACGGCCGGGAGCACCGCGGCGGGCTCCCGCGGGACCTGCCGGATGGCCCGGCCGGCAACCGTCGCCACGTCCCTGGCAAACCCTGCCGGGCGGGCCCCGAGGACGGCCGTGGCGGTCACCGGCGCTCCGCCGCCACGCGGGTGCTCGTGAGGCTCTGGAAGACGTCGTCGAGCGTGGCGCTCCTGGCGTTCATGGCCACCACCCGTAGGCCGGACCGCGCAAAGGCCACGGCTACGGGGTGCAGCGTGGCAGACGCGTCCGAGGTCCTGACGAGGATCGTGGCGCCGTCCCTGGAGGCGGCGCGCACCCCGTCGAGTCGTCGCACCTGCCCGAGCGCCCCGGGATCGTCCCCTTCGACCTGCAGCTCGATCACGTCGTCGTCCACCGAGCGCTTGAGCGCCGCCGGGGTGCCCTCGGCCACCAGCCGACCACCGGCCAGGATCCCCACCCGGTCGGCCAGGGCGTCGGCCTCCTCCAGGTACTGCGTGGTGAGGAAGATGGTGATGGCCAGCTCGTCGTTCAGCCGGCGGACCTCGGTCCACACCGCCGTCCGGCTCCCGGGGTCGAGGCCGGTGGTGGGCTCGTCGAGGAACAGGATCTCGGGGCTGTGGACCAGGGCGGCGGCGAGATCCAGGCGGCGCTTCATGCCTCCCGAATAGGTGCCGATCCGGCGGTCCAGCGCCGGTCCGATGTCGACGAGGTCGAGCACCTCGTCCACACGCCGCCGGATCTCCTTCCGTCGCAAGCCGTAGAGGCGGCCCTGCAGCCACAGGAGCTCCCGGCCGCTCTGGCGGTCGTCGAGCGCGGCTTCCTGGAGCGCCACCCCGATGCGCAGGCGGACGTCGTGGGAATGGGCCACGACGTCGTGACCGGCCACCGTCGCCTGGCCGGCGCTCGGCCGCAGCAGCGTGCACAGCATCCGCATGCAGGTCGACTTCCCCGCACCGTTGGGCCCCAGGAAGCCGTAGATCTCACCGGGGAGGACGTCGAGGTCGAGACCGGCGACAGCGACGGCGGCGCCGTAGCGCCGGACGAGGCCGCGGGTGCGCACGCCGGCGTTCGACGCGGCCGAACGGGGATTCTTGAGCAGATGTGGAATACCTGCCAGTATGAACTATTCTCGTCGGTAGGGCAAGCGATGGACTTCGAACCTCTCACCCCCGCCCGCCGGCGGCAGCAGACCAGGGACTACCTCCTGGCGGCGGCCGCCCGGGTCTTCGCCGAGCGCGGCTTCCACGAGGCGTCGCTCGACGAGGTGGCTGCGGCTGCCGGGTTCACCAAGGGCGCCGTCTACTCGAACTTCGAGAGCAAGGAGGACCTGGTCCTCGCGGTCCTCGAGGCCCGGTACCAGGACAACATGGCGACCCTTCGAGGGACCCTCGACGCCACCGGCGACCATCCCGAACAGCACCTCTCGGACTTCGCGGGGCTGATCGAGACACAGTTCGGCGACGAGGCGCCAGCTTGGGAGGCGCTCTTCCTCGAGTTCTGCGTGTACGCACTGCGGAACGAGCCGGTCCGCGAGCGCCTGGCCACGTTCCTGGCGGCCGACGTGGCCGGGGTGGCCGAGCTCATCGACGACGAGCGAGAGCGCCGCCACGAGCCGACGTGGGAGCCGGCCGACCACGTCGCCGTCATCGTGACCGCGCTGATGCGAGGGCTGAACCTCATGCGATCCCTCAACCCCGACGTCGTGGACGAAGCCGTGCTCGAGAGCACCTTGAGGTTCATAGCCCGCGGCCTTACCGGGGCGGCCGGGTGAGGCCGCCGACCACCTCGAAGGCGGCGCCGAGCCAAGTACGCTGGGAGAGCGTCCCATGAGCAGATCACCCATCGACCTGTTCGACGATCCGCCCTGGTCGGGTGAGGCCCCGGTCCACGAGGTGCCGACGGTTTCGCCTCGGCCGGACCTGATGGCGTCGCTCACCCTTGTCGCCCTGCTCTTGTTCAGCATGGCGTTGCCGTGGTTCACCGGCAGAGTCACACCGCAGTCGGGGACGTCTCCGCTTTCCGGCTCACTGAGTCGCGGCTGGTCGCCGGGAACCGAGGACTGGGGCATCTTGATGATGGTGCTCGGCGCCCTGACGGCGCTGGCGATCGTGATCGGGATGCTGTGGCCGCGGAGACCCTTGCTGGTCACGCTGCTCGTGGTGGCGACGATCCTCGCCGTCGTGACCGTCGCCGAGGCCTTCTCGTTCGGCGATCCCTGGCCGGATCTGCGTGCTGCCTACGGCGCGTGGATCGGTGTGCCGGCGATCGTGTTCGCCTGGTGCTGCATCGCGGTGGCCACGGTCCTCGACCTCCGTTGGCGGCCGGCTCGGCGGCACCGCCCTCTCCACCACCCTCACGGGTGACCCGAACGCCACCGCGCCCGGTGAGCAGCGCCCTTTCCGGGCGGTTCAGGTACCGAGGTCGGCCAGGACCTGGGGGAGGTCGGCGGTGGTCCGGATGCCCGGTGGCGCGGCGCAGACGGCGGCCACGGCGTTGACGGCCCGGTTGGCGGTGAACCCCGGCGACAGCTCGGCCATCCGCTCCAGCGGCACCTCGAACCGGATCCCCACGTCCATGGGCACGTCACCGTCCACGGCCACCCGCCACCCCGTGGGGTGGAGCTGCCAGCCGGGGTCGAGATCGGGGGTGCAGTACCACGTGGCCTGGAAGCCCAGCAGCCGTCGCCCGCCGCGCAGGCCGGTGACGACCATCCGCTGGGCGGCCACGGTGCCGGCCTCGATCGTCCCGGCGGCGATGGTGGTGGTCCGCCGCGCCGTGGCGACCTCGCCGGTCCCGGTCACCTCGTCCAGCGGGAGCCCCACGGCGTCGGCCACCAGCCGCAGCGACGGCCCGAACGAGCGCGCCCCGTGGGCCCAGCGGCCGGGGTCGAACTGCTCGGGCGGCCTTCCGAACCCCATCAGCCCCAGGAGGAGCTCGGGCGAGGCGCGCCGGGACAGGTCGGCCCACTCCTCGATGCCCAGCGAGCCCAGCCGCCGCTCCATCGAGACGAGCGCCAGCGGCACCACCTCGGTGATGAAGCCGGGGCTGGACCCGGTGCTGTGGACCGAGCTGGCGCCGCGCCGGCAGGCCTCGTCCACCCGGCGGCGGACGTCGGGCGGCAGGCTGGCGGGCCGGTGGAGCTCGCCCCTCGTGGTGACCACATTGGCCCCCGAGGCCAGCAGCCGGCACACCACGTCCATGTCGCAGCCCTGCGGCATGTAGAGCACGCAGTCGGCCCCGAGGTCGAGGATCCGCTCGACGTCGCGGGTGGCGAGCACGCCGGTGGGGCCGGTCCCGCACAGGTCGCCGGCGTCCATGCCTTCCTTGTCCGCCCCGTGGACCCACACGCCGGCGAGCTCGAGGCGCGGGTGCTCGATCACTGCCCGCAGGGCGCGGGCGCCGATGTTGCCGGTGGCCCACTGCACCACCTGGAGGGGCCGGGGCCCCCGGCCTGCCCCGGTCACGGCGCCCCGCCGCGCTGGCCGGTCACGGCTCCCCGCCGCGCGCGCCGGTCACGGCGCCCCGCCGCCCGGGCCCTCCCCGGCGAGCGACGCCTTGTGGAGCACGTTCGCCGCCAGGCGCATGTGGGCCGCGTCCACCAGCCGGCCGTCGCGGCCCATGGCCCCCACCCCCTCGGCCTCGGACCGGCGGTAGGCGTCCATCACCGCCCGCGCCTCGGCCACCTCGGCCGGCGTGGGGGAGAACACCTCGTTGGCCACGGCCACCTGGTCCGGGTGGATGGCCCACTTGCCGTCGTACCCGAGCAGGGCGGCCTGGGTGGCGGCCCGGCGGTAGCCGTCGAGGTCCCGGTACGCCGGGTACGGCGCGTCGATGGCGTCGATCCCGGCGCCCCGCGCCGCCGCCAGGATCTGCACCCGCGCGTAGTGCCAGAAGTCGCCGGGGTAGTGGCCCACGGGGTCGAAGTTGCCGTCCACCCGCGCCCGCATCGACGCCGACAGGTCGCCGGCGCCGAGGATGACCGCCTCCAGACGGTCGCTGGCCCGGGCGATGGCCGGCGCGTTCGCCAGACCCTCGGCCTCCTCGATCAGCACCTCGAGCCCTATCCTCCTCGACAGCCCGAGCTCGGCCTCGAGCTGGGTGAGCAGCACGTCAAACCACCACACGTCACGGGCCGTGCGGGCCTTGGGCACGATGAGCAGGTCCAGCGCCTCGCCGGCGCCGGAGACCACGGCCGTCACGTCGCCGTGGCACCACGGCGTCCCGAGCCCGTTCACCCGCACGGCGCGGACGGTGCGGCCCCAGTGGAGCTGCGTGAGGGCCTCCACGGCGACGGCGCGCGCCCCCACCTTGGCCACCGGCGCGCAGGCGTCCTCCAGGTCGAGGAAGACGAGGTCGGCGCCGGAGGCGGCCGCCTTCTCGCACATCCGGGGGTTGCTGGCCGGCGTGGCCAGCTCGGAGCGGCGGGCGCGGGGGGCGCTGGGCACGGGCGCGCC
>JBOGGH010000187.1:0-5687 GCA_050743905.1 Acidimicrobiales bacterium | reverse complement strand
GCGCTGAGCCGGGCGCGCCGGCGGCGGGGACGGCCTGGCAGCCCGCTGCGCCGGCATCCCGGACGCGCCGGAGGCCCTGGCTGATCGCCGCGCTGGCCTCGCTGGTGGTGATCGGGATCGTGCTCGTCGTCCTCTTCGTGGTGGTGCTGGCCGGCGGCCCGAACTACAAGCTGCACCTGCCGCAGCGGGCGATCCCCGTGGGGCCGAGCGCCGTCAAAGTCATCTTCCTGGCGAAGAACACCGGCACAGCGGAGGGCACCCCGGTCTGCACCGTCTCCGTGACCGGGCCCGGCGGTGTGGGCACCGGGACGGGAACCTTCACCGAGCGGCCGCTCAAGGCGGGCAAGACCACCCTCTACTTCAACACGGTCAACGTGACCAAGACAACGGCGAGCGGCATGGGCCAGCACGCCGACGTCCAGGTGACATGCACCTGAGCCTCCCGCCGGCGGTCCGTCCCGGACCCCCGGGCGCCTGAGGCACCGGACACGCGGCGGACGGAACGGGAGGACACGGTGCCCATGAGCGACGCGATGCGTGCGGAGACGGTCCGGCTGACCGGCCACGGCGGGGACGAGCTCGAGGCGTACCTGGCCCGGCCGGTGGGCGACGGGCCCTACGGGGGCGTGGTGGTGATCCACCACATGCCCGGGTACGACGAGGGCACCAAGGAGATCACCCGCCGGTTCGCCGCCCACGGCTACCTGGCGATCTGCCCCAACCTCTACAGCCGCGAGGGCATCGGCGCGAGCCCGGACGACGCCGCCGCCGCGGCCCGGGCCAAGGGCGGCGTCCCCGACGACCAGCTCGTGGGCGACGTGGACGGCGCCGCCACCTACCTCCGGGTGATGGACGGTTCCAACGGCAGGGTCGGCACCATCGGCTACTGCTCCGGGGGGCGCCAGTCCTTCCTCGCCGCCTGCCGCCTGGCGCTGGACGCCGCCGTCGACTGCTACGGCGCCTTCGTGGTGGCCGCCCCGCCCGAGGGCCGGGGGCTCAGCCTGACGCCCGTCGCCCACCTGGCCGAGAACCTGTCCTGCCCGCTGCTGGGCCTCTTCGGCGCCGAGGACCAGTTCCCGTCGCCGGCCGAGACGGCCGAGCTGGAGCAGGTGCTGCAGCAGCACGGCAAGGCGTACGACTTCCACACCTACGACGGCGCCGGGCACGCCTTCTTCGCCACCGACCGCCCGAGCTACCGGCCCGAGGCGGCCAACGACGGCTGGGAGCGGATCTGGGCGTTCTTCGGCCGCCACCTGGCCGGTTGAGAAGGGAGCGAGCGACCATGTGCACCTACCGGACCGAGCGGGTGGCGCTGGAGGGCAGCAGCGGCAAGGGTGCGGGCGGCTGGTTCCCGCTCACCAACGCCACCGTCTACCTCGACCACCCGGTGCACGCGCCGGCCGAGCACACCGTGAACCTGGACTTCCTCAACCCGGCCCGGGGGCCGGCGGCCCGGGTGGCGGTGGAGCTGGATCCCCGCGACGCACGCGCCCTGGCCGAGACGATCCTCGCCGCGCTCGACGCCGCGCCGGCGGGCCTGCTGCCTGCGAGCGCCTGAGCGCGGGCTGCCTGCGGGGGCGACCGACGCGGGCGGGCGGCGCGGGCGGCCGAGGCCCCGGGTCAGGGCCGGGCCGCCTCCTCGTCCTCGATCCGGGTGATCTCCTCGATCCGGCGCTGGTGGCGACCGCCGTCGAAGCCGGTGGCGAGGAACACGTCCACGATGTCGAACGCCAGCTCCGGCGCCACCAGCCGTGCGCCGAGCGAGAGGACGTTGGCGTCGTTGTGCCGGCGGGCAAAGCGGGCGGTGTACTCGTCGTGGCAGAGCGCCGCCCGGGCCCCCCGCACCTTGTTGGCGGCCAGGGCCTCGCCCTGCCCGCTGCCGCCGATCACGATCCCCGCGTCGGCCTCGCCGCGCACCACGGCGCGGGCACAGCCGGCGCAGATCGGCGGGTAGTCCACCGGCTCCTCGCTGTGCGTGCCCAGGTCCACCACGGCGGCTCCGGCCGCCCGTAGGTGGTCGGCCACCACCGCCTTGAGGCGGTACCCGGCGTGGTCGGCGGCCACGGCCACGGTGCGCGGACCGCTCACGCGCGCCTGCCCCGCCGGGGTCGCGCCGGTCATGCCACCAGCTCGTCCAGGGTCACGGCCCGGAGCTCGCGTCGTGCCAGCTCGCGGGCGACGCCGTCCAGCGCCTCCAGGCCCACCCGCCACATGCCGTCGCGACCGAAGGCGTCGTTGTCGTGGAGGAGCACCACGGCGCCGGGGCGCAGGCGGCCGGCGATGCGACCCGCCACCTCGTCCGGGTCCGTGGTGGTCCACTCCCGGCCCCAGGCCGACCACAGGACGGTCCGCCAGCCGCGCCGCCGCGCCGCCGCCAGCGTGGACCCGGTGGCCTGCCCGTAGCTGGGGCGGTACCAGGTGGGGCGGACCCCCACCGCCTCCATCGCCCGGTCGGCCCGGGCCAGGTCTCGCCACACCCAGGCCGGCGAGCGCGCCAGGTGGTGGCGGTGGTGGTAGCCGTGCACGCCCACCTGGTGCCCCCGGCGGACCACCTCGGCCACCAGGTCCGGCTCCCGCTCGGCCAGCGAGCCCAGCGGGAAGAAGGTGGCCCGAAGCCCCAGCTCGTCCAGCCGGTCGAGCACCGCCGGGGTGGCCTCCGGGCTCGGGCCGTCGTCGAAGGTGAGGGCCACCGCCGGCCGGCCCGCCGGCCCCTGCCACCGGCAGAGGTCCCACGGCAGGACCTGCAGCGAGGTCCACTGCCCCAGGGTGACGGTGCTCGGCAGGTACTGGGCGGCGAGGGCTGCCGAGGCGAGGCCGACCACCCGCCCAGCCCGGTCCGCCCCGGCGTGCCGCGTGCCCATCCCGGCGAGGCTACCGGCCCCCGGTGCGCTCAGCCGGCCCGGCCGGTCCCGGGGTAGCCGCCGCCGCCGAAGCGCTCGTCCAGCGCGTCGTAGTCCACCGCCCACCCCTTCTTGGGCAGCTCGTCCACCAGCTCCACGCGGCTCGGCTTCTTGTAGGAGGCGATGTGGGCCCGGCAGTGCTCGATGAGCTCCTCCCCGGTCACCTCCGCCCCGTCGGCCAGCACCACCACGGCCACCACCCGCTGGGTCCACACCGGGTCCGGCACCCCGATCACCGCGGCCTCGCGCACTGCGGGGTGTCGCGCCAGGCAGCCCTCCACCTCGGCCGGGTAGACGTTCTCGGCGGCGGACTTCACGATCCGGGTGAGCGGCGCCACGAAGGTGATCGAGCCGTCCGCCTCGCGCCGCCCGAGGTCGCCGGTGTGCCACCACCCGCCGCGGAACCGCTCCTCGTCCAGCGCCGGCCGGTCGTGGTAGCCGCTGGTCACGATAGGCCCGCGGGCCACGATCTCCCCGGTCTCGCCGCCGGGGACGTCACGGCCCCCGGGATCCACGATCCGCACCTGGACGAGCGGCGAGGGCCGCCCGCTGGAGCCGGTGCTCCCGATGCCGAGGGCGTTGAAGGTGAGCATCCCGGTGACCTCGGTCTGGCCGTAGCCGGCCGGGTGGGTGCCCCACGGGCTGTCGTCCACCCGGACCATGGCGTTCCAGCGCTGGTTGCCGCCGAACGTCCGGAGGCTCGAGAGGTCGTAGCGGCCGTCCTGGTTCACCTCCAGGATCTCCTGGGCGGTGGGGCCCATCACGAACCCGTAGTTGCAGCGCTCGGCCTCGATCACCCGGCAGAGCTCCTCGGCGTCCACCCGCCGGGTGAGCACGTTGGTCCCGCCCATCCGGAACGTGGCGAACGTGGTCATCAGCGTGGCCATGTGGAACATGGGGCCGGAGTTCAGGTAGACGGTCTCCTCGGTGATCCGCTGCACCAGCGCCACCATGACGTCCTGGGCCAGGATCGCCCGGTGCGCCAGCAGCGCGCCGTTGGGCCGCCCGCCGAACGCCGCCGTGTAGAGCTGGAGCACCGGCCACGCCGGATCCACCGGCACCTTCGGGTCCTCGGCCGAGCCGGAGGCCACGAACGCCTCGTAGGAGCCCGGCCCGGTGCCGTCGTGCTGCAACCACCGCGCCTTGCCGGTCCACCCCCCGCGGGCCTCCCCCACGGTGGCGCCGATCTCCTCCTCCTGCCACACCACCACGGCCGGCGCCACGTCGTCCAGGAGGGTCACCATCTCCTCGGCGCTCTGCCGCCAGTTGGCCGGCACAAAGACCGCGCCGATGGTGGCGCAGGCCAGCAGGCCCTCGATCACCCGGTGGCAGTTCTGCCCCAGCCAGAGCACGCGGCCGCCCGCCCCCACCCCCTCGGCCAGCAGGGCGTTGGCCAGGCGGCTGGCCCGCTCGTGCAGCTCCGGGTAGGTGTAGCGGACGTCCCCGCAGACCACCGCCGTGGCCAGGGGCCGGCTGCGCCGGTGCTCCCGCAGCACGTCCGCCAGCGTGAGGTCGTGCACCTCGTCCATCGTCCCCCCTACCCTTCCGACGTCTCGATCCGGCGACGCAGCTCCGGCTTCACCACCTTGCCGGTGGGGTTGCGCGGCAGCTCGTCCACGAACCGCCAGTCCCTCGGCACCTTGTAGTCGGCCAGCTCGGCGAGGCAGTGGGCGCGCAGCTCCTCCCCGGTGACCTGGGCGCCCGGCCGGAGCACCACCACGCCCACCAGGTCCTCGCCGAGGACCGGGTGGGGCACGCCCACCACCGCCGCCTCGAGCACCGCCGGGTGGCTCAGGACCACGTGCTCCACGTCGGCGGCGTGCACGTTGTTGCCGCCGCGGATGATGACGTCCTTGCTGCGCCCCACAATGTAGAGGTAGCCGTCGCCGTCCACCCGGCCGAGGTCGCCGGTGACGAGCCACCCGTCCACCCAGGTGCTGGCGGTGGCCTCCGGGTCGCCGAAGTACTCCCGCTGGCGTCCGGGGATGCGCAGCCGGACCTCCCCCACCTCCCCGGCCGGCACCTCGGCGCCGTCGGCGTCCACGATGCGCACCTCGGCCGGCGGCATGGGCTGCCCCACCGAGCCCGGGCGCTTCACCGCCTCGCCCTGCGGGGTGATGCAGTAGACGGAGCCGGCCTCGGTCATCCCGTAGTTGTTGGAGACCATCGCCTCGGGCATCTTCTCCTGGAAGCGCTCGATCACGAAGGGCGCGAGCGGCGCGCTGCCCACGGCGCAGATCTGGATCGACGTCAGGTCGGCGCCGGCGAAGCCCGGGTGGTCGAGCAGCAGGTGCGTCATGGCCGGCACCAGGAACACCGCCACCGGGCGCTCCTGCTCCACGACCTCGATCCACCGCCCGGCGTCGAACCGCGGCATGTAGATCCCCCGCAGCCCGAGCTTCATCGGGTTGTAGACGAAGGCCAGGCCGGCGAAGGTGGTCATGGGGCTGGCGTGGAGCCAGCCGCCGCCGCTCCAGTTGGGGGCCATCGCCGGCATGAGCGAGGCGTTGACGTGGCGCACCGCCACGCCCTTCGGGCTGCCGGTGGTGCCCGAGGTGTAGAGGATGTCGGCGAGGTCGTCGTCGTCCCGGGGGATCTGCAGGGCCGCCGGCTCGTGGTCGAGCGCCGCCTCCCACGGCAGCACGGTCGCCCTGGGGCTCGGGTCGCCGCCGCCGGCGTTCCCGCCCGGGGCTGTCCCGGCGTCCACCACCACGTCCAGCACCGCCGCGTCGCGGGCCACCAGCTCGCCGTCGGCCACCGCGCCGCGTGCGCCGCAGTGGGCCAGCA
>JBOGGH010000186.1:0-5693 GCA_050743905.1 Acidimicrobiales bacterium | reverse complement strand
GCCGAAGACCGTCCCCGGGGCGGCGTCGTCCACCCAGTCGCCGCGGTCGGCCGCCCCGTCCCGGCCGTTCCCGCCGGCCCCAGATCCCCCATCCCCGCCCCGGCGGGCCACCCACCCCCCGCCGTGGACCCCCACGTCGCGCACGAGCTCGGCCGGCACCTCGGCCAGGAACCGGCTCGGGATGTTGTGGGAGGTCCGCCCCCACAGGGTCCGCACCCAGGCGTGCGACAGGTAGAGCCAGCGGCGGGCCCGGGTGATCCCCACGTAGCAGAGCCGCCGCTCCTCCTCCAGCTCCACCGGCTCCCCCAGCGCCCGGAAGTGGGGGAAGATCCCGTCCTCCAGGCCCACCAGGAAGACGGCCGGGAACTCCAGCCCCTTGGCCGTGTGGAGCGTCATCAGCGACACCCGGGTGGCCTCGCTGTCCAGCTCGTCGGAGTCCGAGACCAGGGTCACGGTCTCGAGCAGCTCGGCCAGGTCGTCGTACTCGGCGGCCACCCCCACCAGCTCGGCGATGTTCTCGATCCGGCCGTCGGCCTCGTGGCTGTGCTCGGCCACCAGCTCGGCCAGGTACCCGGTCCGCTCGGCCACGAGCTGCACCAGCTCCCCCGGCGCCACGGTGGCCATCGCCTGGCGGAGCTCGCCCAGGAGCCCGTCGAGCTCGGCGGCGCCCTTGAGGGCGCGCCCGGTGATCCCGGCCTCGGCGGCGTGGCCGAACGTCTCGGCCAGGCTCCGGTGCTCGGTGGCGGCCCAGGCCGCCAGGCGGAGCACGGACGTCGCGCCGATCCCCCGCTTGGGCACGTTCACCACCCGGCGCGCCGAGACCTCGTCGGCCGGGTTGGCCAGGAGGCGCAGGTAGGCGAGCATGTCCTTGATCTCGCGGCGGTCGTAGAAGCGGGTGCCGCCGATGACCTTGTAGGGCACGCCCCCGCGGACCAGCTCCTCCTCGATCACCCGGCTCTGGGCGTTGGTGCGGTAGAAGACGGCCACGTCGCCGTGGGCGAGCTGCTCGGCGGACCGCAGGCGGGCGATCTCGGCCGCCACCCAGCAGGCCTCGTCGCGCTCGTCCTCGGCCCGGTAGCGGCAGATGGGCTCGCCGGCGTCGCCCTCGGTGAAGAGCCGCTTGGGCCGCCGCGCCGTGTTGTGGGCGATGACGGCGTTGGCGGCGTCCAGGACGGTCTGGGTCGACCGGTAGTTCTGCTCCAGCAGGACGGTGGTGGCCCCCGGGAACGCCTCCTCGAACTGGGCGATGTTGCGCACGTCGGCACCGCGGAAGGCGTAGACGGACTGGTCCTGGTCGCCCACCACGCAGACGTTCCCGTGCTCCCGGGCCAGCAGGACCACCAGCTCGTGCTGGGCACGGTTGGTGTCCTGGTACTCGTCCACGAGCACGTGGGCGAACCGCTCCTGGTAGCCCCGGCGCACGTCCTCGCAGCCCTGCAGCAGGCGCACCGCCTGGAGCAGGAGGTCGTCGAAGTCCATGGCGTTGGCGGCGAGCAGGCGCTCCTGGTAGATCGCGTAGACGTCGGCGATCCGCCGCCGGAACGGGTCGCCGCCGAACCCCGCCTCCTCCCGGAACCGCCCCACGTCCACCAGCTCGCCCTTGGCCTGGCCGATCACCGCCGCCACCGAGCGCGGCGGGAGCCGCTTGGTGTCCAGGCCCAGCTCGGCGACCACGATCTCCACCAGCCGGCGGGAGTCGGCGTCGTCGTAGACGGTGAACGACGACCGGTAGCCGAGCCGGTCGGCGTGCGAGCGCAGCATCCGGAGGCACGCCGAGTGGAAGGTGGACACCCACATGCGCTCGGCCCTCGGGCCCACGAGGTCCACCACCCGGCGGCGCATCTCGTCCGCCGCCTTGTTGGTGAAGGTGATGGCCAGGACCTCCCAGGGCGCGGCGTCGCCGGTGGCCAGCAGGTGGGCGATCCGGCGGGTCAGGACCCGGGTCTTGCCCGAGCCGGCGCCCGCCACCACCAGCAGCGGGCCGCCGCGGTGCTCCACCGCCGCCCGCTGCGGCGGGTTGAGATCCTCCACCAGGGCCTCGGGGTGGGCGAGGTGGAGGTGGGACCGGAGCGCCGCCGTGGGGCGCTCGCCCGGCAGGTGCGGCGGGGAGGGCGGCAGCGGGTCCGGCGGCTCGGCGGGGGGCGGGCCCCACTCGTCCGGCGGCGGGGCCGGCGGGTCGTCGTCGAGGGAGAAGAGCTGGTCGTCGCCGAGCCCCGGCAGCGGCCCCGTCACTCCCACTCGATGGTGCCCGGCGGCTTCGACGTGACGTCGAGGGCCACGCGGTTCACGCCGTCCACCTCGTTGATGACCCGGGAGGCGATCCGCTCCACGAGGTCGTAGGGGAGGCGGGCCCAGTCCGCCGTCATGGCGTCGTCGCTGGTGACCGCCCGGATGACGATCGGGTAGGCGTAGGTGCGGCCGTCGCCCATGACGCCCACGGTGCGCACGGCCGGCAGCACGGCGAAGCTCTGCCACAGCTCCCGGTAGAGGCCGGCCTTGCGGATCTCCTCCACCACCACGGCGTCGGCGGCCCGCAGGACCTCGGCCCGCTCCGGGGTCACCTCGCCCACGATCCGCACGGCCAGCCCCGGGCCGGGGAAGGGCTGGCGCCAGACGATCTCGTGGGGCAGGCCCAGCTCCTCGCCCACCGCCCGCACCTCGTCCTTGAACAGGAGGCGCAGCGGCTCGACCAGCTCGAACTGGAGATCCTCGGGCAGGCCGCCCACGTTGTGGTGCGACTTGATGTTGGCCGCCGAGCCACCGCTGCCCCCGCCGGACTCGATGACGTCGGGGTAGAGCGTGCCCTGCACCAGGAAGCGCGGCCCCGCGCCGCCGGTGCCGGCGCCCAGGTCGTTGGCCACCTCCTCGAAGATGCGGATGAAGAGCTCGCCGATGACCTTGCGCTTGCGCTCGGGGTCGGTCACCCCGGCCAGGGCGGCGAAGAACCGGTCGGCCGCCTTCACGTGCACCAGGTCCACGTGGAACTGGCGGCGGAAGGTGTCCTCCACCTGGGCCGCCTCGCCCTCCCGCAGCAGCCCGGTGTCCACGAACACGCAGGTGAGCTGGTCCCCGACCGCCTTGTGCACCAGCGCCGCCGCCACCGCCGAGTCCACGCCGCCGGAGAGGGCGCACAGCACCCGCTCGCCCCCCACCTGAGCCTGCACCGCCGCCGCCTGCTCCTCGATGATCGAGACGTGGGTCCAGCTCGGCGCGATGCCGCAGACGTCGTAGAGGAAGCGCTCCAGGAGATCCGAGCCGCGGTCGGTGTGCACGACCTCGGGGTGGAACTGGACCCCGTAGAGGCGGCGGTCGGCGTGGTGGAGGGCGGCCACCGGCGCGTCGGCGCTGGCGCCCGTGGCCACGAACCCCTGCGGCACCTCGGTGATGGCGTCGCCGTGGCTCATCCAGACCTCGACCTCGGCCGGCCAGTCCACGAAGAGGGGCGACGGCGCCCGCAGCGCCATGCGGGTGCGGCCGTACTCGCCGCGCCCGGTCCGGGCCACCGTGCCGCCGAGCTGGCGGGTGAGGAGCTGGGCGCCGTAGCAGATGCCCAGCACCGGGACGCCGGCCTCGTAGAGCGCCGGGTCCACGGTGGGCGCCGGTGTCTCGTACACCGACTTCGGGCCGCCCGAGAGGATGACCGCCCGGGGCCGGCGTGCCAGCAGCTCGCCGATGGGCATGGTGGGCGGGACGATCTCGGAGTAGACGTGGGCCTCCCGCACGCGCCGGGCGATCAGCCGCGCGTACTGCGCCCCGAAGTCGACAACGAGGACCGGGTCGTCGACGGCGGTCAATGGCCCATGCCGACGCCCTGGGACCGCTGGAGCTGCTTGCCCTCGGTCTGCAGCGCCGGCGCCACCATGACCTCGGCCTTCTGGAACTCCTTGACCGTCTCGTAGCCGCAGGTGGCCATGGCGGTCCGCAGCGCGCCAAAGAGGTTCATCCGGCCGTCGTTCTGGTGGGCCGGGCCGAGCAGGATCTCCCGCAGCGACCCGCGCACGCCGGTGCGCACCCGCGCCCCGCGGGGCAGCGTGGGGTGGAAGGTGGCCATCCCCCAGTGGAAGCCGCGGGCCGGCGCCTCGGTGGCCGAGGAGAGCGGCGAGCCCAGCATCACGGCGTCGGCGCCGCAGGCGATCGCCTTGGCCACGTCGCCGCCCTTGCTCATCCCGCCGTCGGCGATGACGTGGACGTACACGCCGGTCTCGTCGAGGTGCCGCATGCGGGCGCCGGCCACGTCGGCGATGGCCGTGGCCTGGGGGACGCCTAGGCCGAGCACGCCCCGGGTGGTGCAGGCGTTGCCCGGGCCCACCCCCACCAGGACCCCCACGGCGCCGGTGCGCATCAGGTGCAGCCCCGCCTGGTACGAGGCGCAGCCTCCCACGACCACCGGGATGTCGAACTCGCGGATGAACCGCTTCAGGTTGAGCGGCTCCACCGTCTTGGAGACGTGCTCGGCCGAGACCACGGTCCCCTGGATCACCAGCACGTCGAGCTCGGCGGCCAGGATCGCCGGCGCCAGCTCCACCGTCCGCTGGGGGGTCACCGAGGCGGCCGTGGTGATGCCGGCCTCCTTCATCTGGCGGATGCGCTCGGTCACCAGGTCCGGCCGCACGGGCTCCTGGTACATCTGCTGCATCCGGGCCGTGGCCTTCTCGTCGTCCAGCTCCCGGACCTCGTCGAACAGCGCCGTCGGGTCCTCGTAGCGGGTCCAGAGGCCCTCCAGGTTGAGGACGCCCAGGCCGCCGAGGTGGCCGAGCTCCACGGCGGTGGCCGGGCTGGTGACCCCGTCCATGGCCGCCCCCATGAGGGGCAGGTCGAACCGGTAGGCGTCGATCTCCCAACTGATGTCGACGTCCTCGGGGTCGCGGGTCCGGCGGCTGGGCACGATGGCGATGTCGTCGAACCCGTACGCCCGGCGTCCCGACTTGAAGATGCCGATCTCGATCTCTGCCACCGCTGCCCTCCGGCCCCTCGTCCCGATCTCGTGAGCACGCCGGGCCGACCCGCCGACGTCCCCTCACGATACCGTGCGGCCAGGCCCGGGCCGTGCCCGCCGCATCGGGGGCGCGCGGTCCGCTCAGGCGGTGGGCGGGGCCACCCCGAGCACCAGGCAGAGCAGCTCGTAGAGCACGCGCGCCGTGGCCCCCCACACGGTCTCCCCCGCCACGTCGAAGAACCACACCGGGAACCATCCGTCCGCCGAGCCCGGCGCCGGCCGTCCCGGGACCGTCCAGCGCTCCTCGTGGAAGACGCCGTCGGCCGCCAGTGCGGCCAGCGGCACGTCGAACACCCGGGCCACCTCGGCCGGGTTGGGCCGGAGGGCCGGCGGCACGGCGAGCGCCCCCACCACCGGCACGATCAGCGAGCCGGACGAGTACGTGGCCACCGGCCGCAGCCAGCCGAAGGGCCGCACGCGGTCGGCGTCCAGCCCCACCTCCTCGGCGGCCTCCCGGCGGGCGGCGTCCACCACGTGCTCGCCGGGGTCCACCCGGCCGCCGGGGAAGCTGACCTGGCCGGTGTGCGTGCGGAGCGCGGCAGAGCGCCGGGTGAGCACGGTGCGCACCTCGCCGCCCTCCTCGAACAGCGCCACCAGCACGGCCGACGTGCCCCGCAGGTGCAGCGGCGGCCCCACGTCGGACGCATGGGGGCCCTCGCCCGGCGCCGGCGGCTCCCCCGAGCGCCCGGCCCGGGCC
>JBOGGH010000185.1:0-5695 GCA_050743905.1 Acidimicrobiales bacterium | reverse complement strand
GGTCCGCGTGGTGCCGATCGGCGGCGGGCGCGACGAGCTCCTCGCCTCCTCCCGCCGCACCCGCGGGCTGCTGGCGTCGCTCGCCGCCCGGTGGGGCGGGACCGGCCGGGGCTAGGAGGGGAGCTCGGCGAGCACGCCGGCGCGCCCGGCGTCGAAGCTCAGGTGGCCCCGCAGCGGCGTGGCGGCGGGCAGCGGGTCCTCGTAGGACCAGGCCACGTCCTCCATACGCTCGCCGCCGGCCACGGCGGTCCAGTACGTGGCGTGCCCCTTGTACGGGCAGAAGGTGGTGGTCTCCCCCCGCACCAGCAGGCCCGGGCGCACGTGCTCCGCCCGCACGTAGAGCCTGGGCTCCAGCGCCGTCTCGTAGACGGCCACGGTCTCGGCGGTGTCCACCAGGACCACCCCGGCCACCTCCACCCGGAGGCGCCGCGCCGAGCGCAGGCACTCCACCCGGTGGTACGGGTTGCTGGCGTGGAGGTGCACCCGCTCCTCCTCCTCGAACCACGCGTCCACGGCGTCCCAGGGGATCCGCAGGTGTCCGGGCGCCGCCGGCTCCGGCTCGGCCGCCACGCCGCCGGCGTCCCGGACGTCCCCGGCCGCGAAGGCGTAGGTGGGCGGCCCGCCGCCCCGGTGCACCAGGAGGACGCGCTCGCTGTCGACCACGGTGCGGCCGCCGGCCACGCCCCGGACCCGGCGGCGGAACGGCTCCACGTACACGGTGGCGGCGGGGACGGGCGGGACGAACCGCCCGGCCGGGTGGGCGCTCAGCGGCCCGCGCCCCGAGGTGAGGCTCACGGCGCCGGCTCGCCACCGGGCGCGGCCTCGGCGCCGGGACCGAACGTCCTGCCGGTGGCCACCACGGCCAGGCGGTCCTCGCTGCCGGCGTCGCGGAGCTCGACCACCCCGAGCCCGCCGTGCACGGTGGCCGTGGCCACCACCGGCCCAACCCGCACCGGCTGGAGGTAGCGGAGGCCCAGCGAGCACAGGGTCTGCCCGGGCGCCAGGCTCAGCAACGCCTCCTCGGCGGCGAGGGCGATGAGACCGCCGTTCACCGTGCGCGACGAGTTCATCCCGTCCTCCGAGCGCGGCAGCACGGCCACCCCCGCCCCGCGCCGCTCGCAGCCGGCCCGCTCGGCCAGCGGCACGGCCAGCCGCCCCACGGCCGGCGCGGCGTCCACCGACAGGTCGGCGGGAAGGCTGACCTTCGGGTCGGGCGACGTGACGAAGGAGGCCCCGCCCACCCCGAGCGGCGAGCCGTCCGGCCCGGTGAGGTCCACCGCCGCCACGTAGAGCGAGCGCCCGCGCTTGAGCAGCCGGCCGGCGGCGGACACCGTGCCGGAGCCCGGTGCCGGCTCGTAGAGGTGGACGTCCAGCTCCACGGTCACCGGCACCGCCGGGGCGGTGGAGGTTGCCGCCATGAGGCCGCTCAGCGTGTCCACCCACATGGCCAGCACCGACGTCCGGAGCCGCCCGGTACCCGGGACGTGCAGAGCCGGGAACACCTCGGCCTCGCCGGCCAGGCCGCTCTCCACGCTGCGCACGCCGAACCCGAGCTCCTGGAGCATGTGCGCCCGGCTGCCCTGCTCGTTGATGGACGTCACCGGCGGCCGCTCAGCCGGCGTCGCCGGCCGGGGTGGCGGGGAACCCCAGGTCCACGGTGCTGCCCGCCGGATCCGGCCAGCGGGAGGTCACCACCTTGGGCCGGGTGTAGAAGCGGACGCCCTCGGGGCCGTAGATGGCCGAGTCGCCGAACAGGGACGCCTTCCACCCCCCGAAGGAGTGGAAGCCCACCGGCACCGGGATCGGCACGTTGACGCCCACCATGCCCGCGGTGACCTCCCGCTCGAACCGGCGGGCGGCGCCCCCGTCCCGCGTGAACACGGCGGCCCCGTTGCCGTACGGGTTGGCGTTGACCAGGGCCAGCGCGTCGTCCAGGGTCCCCACCCGCACCACCGAGAGCACCGGGCCAAAGATCTCCTCGTCGTAGACGCGCATCCCGGGCTTCACGTCGTCCAGCAGGGTGCAGCCCAGGAAGAAGCCGTCACCCGGCGCGGTCGCCGAGCCGTCCACCACCACCCGGGCGCCCTCGGCTGCCGCGCCCCGCACAAACCCCAGCACCCGGTCGCGGTGGGCGGCGGTGATGAGCGGTCCCATCATCGAGCCCTCGTGGCTCCCGGCCCCCACCACCACGCCGGGGATGCGCCCGGCAACGGCCTCCACCAGCGGGTCGGCCACCGGCCCCACGGCCACCACCACCGAGATCGCCATGCACCGCTCGCCGGCCGAGCCGTAGGCGGCCGAGACGGCGGCGTCGGCCGCCGCCCCCACGTCCGCGTCCGGCAACACCACCATGTGGTTCTTGGCGCCGCCGAGCGCCTGGACCCGCTTGCCGTGGGCCGTGCCCGTCTCGTAGACGCGGCGGGCCACCGGGGTGCTGCCCACGAAGGACACCGCCGCCACGTCCGGGTGGGCCAGCAGCCCCTCGACCGCCTCCGCGTCGCCTTGGAGCACGCTCACCACACCGTCGGGGAACCCGGCCCGCTGCACCAGCTCGGCCAGGAGCAGCGACGGCGACGGGTCGCGCTCCGACGGCTTCAGCACGAAGGCGTTGCCGCAGGCGACGGCGTTGGCCAGCATCCACAGCGGCACCATCACCGGGAAGTTGAACGGGGTGATCCCGGCGACCACGCCCAGCGGCTGCAGCACCGTGTGCACGTCCACGCCGGTGGCCACCTCGGCGCTGTGGGCGCCCTTCAGTACGTGAGGGATGCCGCAGGCGAACTCCACGCACTCCAGCCCCCGCGCCACCTCCCCCTCGGCGTCGGCCAGCACCTTCCCGTGCTCGGCGGTCACCAGCGCCGCCAGCTCCCTCCGGTGGGCGGCCACCAGCTCGCGCAGGGCGAACAGCATCCCCGTGCGCCGGCCCAGCGCTGAGGTGCCCCAGGCCTCCGCCGCCGCGGCGGCGGCGCGCACGGCGCCGTCCACCTCGGCCGGCGACGCCAGGAGGACCTCGGCGGCCTGCACCCCGCGTGCCGGGTCGAACACGGGCGACGCCCGGCCCGACGTCCCGGCAACGGCCCTCCCCGCCACCCAGTGCCCGATGGTACGCACGGCGGCGCCAGCTTAGGTGCGGCCACGCCGCCGGCGCCGGCCGCACGGTACTGTCGGCCCATGCCGGTCGCCTCGGTCAACGGGCTCGCCATCGGCTACGACGTCGTGGGCGAGGGGAGGCCCTGGGCACTGACGCCGGGCGGCCGGTTCGGCCGGGACACCCCGGGCGTGCGCGAGCTGGCCGCCGCCCTGGCCGAGCACGACAACCGGGTGCTCGTCTGGGACCGCCCCAACACCGGCGAGTCCGACGTGTGCTTCGAGGGCAGCTCGGAGTCGGCCATGCAGGCCGACACGCTGGCCGGGCTCCTCTCCCTCCTCGACATGGCCCCGGCCGTGGTCGTGGGGGGGTCGGGCGGCGCGAGGGTGTCGCTGCTGGCCGCCGCCCGCCGTCCCCCGGTCGCCGCCGGCACGGCGGTGTGGTGGATCAGCGGCGGCGTCTACGGCCTGATGACCGTGGGCACGCACTACTGCGCCGCGTCCGTCCACGCCGCGTGGACCGGCGGGATGGAGGCGGTGGCGGCGCTGCCGGAGTGGGCCGAGGTCCTGGAGCGGAACCCGGCCAACCGCGAGCGCGTGCTGGCCCAGGACCCGAGGGTGTTCGTGGCGACGATGGAGCGGTGGCTCGCCGCGTACTGCCCCTGCGGGTCGTCCATGGTGCCCGGCCTGCCGGACGACGTGGCCCGCCGGCTGGACGTGCCGGTGCTCGTGTTCCGCAGCGGCGCCTCGGACCTGCATCACCGGCGGGAGACGAGCGAGCAGCTCGCGCGGCTCCTCCCCCGGGCCGAGCTCGCCGAGCCCCCGTGGGGGGACGACGAGTGGGCCCGCCGCTCGACCGAGGGCCCGGGCGGGCGCGAGGAGGGGCTCTTCGTCCGCTGGCCGCTGCTGGCGCCGGCGCTGCTGGACTGGGCCGACCGCGCCGTCGACGCAGGCGGGACGGCCGCGCCCTGACGGTGACGGCGGGCGGGCAGGCGCCCGGGGAGCCCACGCGGCACCCGGTGCCCTACGTGGTCCGGGCCCGGTGGGGCGATCGGCTGCTGGCCGAGTCGCGCGCCGCCGTCCGGGTGGAGCTGCCCCGCGCGCCCGGGGAGCCGCCGGCGTGGCCGCTGCTGTGCCTCCCGCTGGCCGACGTCCGCCTGGACCTGATGGTGGACGAGGGGCGGGCCGGGCGGTCGCCGGTGACGGGGGCCGAGCAGTGGTGGAACGTCCCGGCGGCCGGGCCGTCGGGCGCCGGCCGGGACGTGCTCCGCGCCTTCGTGGCCCCACCCCCCGGGCTCGGCTGGCTGGCGGGCCTCGCCACCTTCGACGACCGGCGCGTGGCGGTGGAGGTGGTGGACGGGCGGGACGGGGACGACGACCGCGACGTCACCGTGAAGCGCTTCCCCACCTGGGGGGACGCCACCGACCTCCTGGCCGTCCTGGACGTCCGCCCCGCCGGCGGCGGGCGGTACGTGGGCGCCACGCGGCCGAGCCCGGGCCGCCCCGTGGTGGAGGGGAGCCAGATGCTGGGGCAGGCGATCGTGGCGGCGTCCCGCCACGCGCCGAGCCGCCGGGTGGTCTCCGCGCACATGCTGTTCCTGCGGGTGGCCGACACCACACGCCCGCTCGAGCTGGTGCTGGAGGAGCTGAGCGCCGGGCGGACGTTCACGGCACTGGCGGTGGACGTCCGGCAGGACGGCCGCCGCTGTGCGCGGGGCGAGCTGCTCCTCTCGGAGGTGGCGCCCGACGTGGTCCGCCACGCCGCGCCGGCGCCGGCGGTCCCCGGTCCCTACGGCAGCGAGCCCTTCGACATGTCGGTCACCGGGCGGGACCTCCGGGTGGTGGGCGGCGCCTACTCGGACGACCCGGACGCGCCGGTGGGCCCGCCCGTCATCGACGCCTGGGTGCGCTTCCGCGACGTGCCCGGAGACCAGGCCCTCCACGCCGCCCTCTGCGCGCAGTTCACCGGGCACATGCCGATCGCCGCCGCCCTCCGGCCCTACCCGGGCGTGGGCCAGGCCCAGGCCCACCGCACGCTGTCCACGGCGGTCAACGCCATCGCCATCGCCTTCCACGCCGAGGTCCGGGCGGACCGGTGGATGCTCTACCACCACCGATCCACCTTCGCCGGCGACGGGATGACCCGCGCCGACTGCCGGGTCCACGGCGAGGACGGCGAGCTGCTGGCCTCGTTCGGGGTGGACGCCATGGTGCGACGGTTCGCCGGGCACGAGGGCCCGGTGGACGCCAGCACCGCGCTGTAGGCGCACTACGCTGCAGGAAGCCGGAGGGGCCGGCGGCGAGGGGGGCACATGCGGCGCGCTGCGGCGATGACGGTCACGGCGATCCTGGCGGTGGTGGCGCCGTCGGCGACGGCCTTGGCCTCCACAGGGGCGGTGCCGGCATGGGCACGCCACGGCGCGCCCGCCGTGGGGGCGCTCCGCCGTGACGTCCGTTCGCTCCCCGTGCACGTGCCCGCCACCGGGGGCGGCGGCGGGACCGCCCGCGCCTGCGCCCGGGTGGGGGCCGTGGCCACGAGGTTGGAGTCGCTCCGGCCGGTCCCGAACGCCCGCCTCGAGCTCCGGTGGGCCGGCGCGCTCCACCACGT
>JBOGGH010000184.1:0-5702 GCA_050743905.1 Acidimicrobiales bacterium | reverse complement strand
GCTCCTGCTGGCGCCCGCGCCACGCGACCTGCCACGATGCGCGGGTGACCGCGATGCCCGACCGCCTGCTGATGGGACCCGGGCCGTCCAACCCGTACCCGGAGGTGACCGCCGCCCTCGTCCAACCGGTCCTGGGCCACCTGGACCCGGCGTTCCTCGCCGTGCTGGACGAGACGTGCGACCGGCTGCGGGAGGTCTTCGGCACGGCCAACCCGCTCACCCTGCCGCTCAGCGGCACCGGCTCGGCCGGGATGGAGGCGTCGCTGGTGAACCTCGTCCGCCCGGGGGACCCGGTGGTGGTGGGGGTGAACGGGCTCTTCGGGGAGCGGCTGTGCGAGGTGGCGGCGCGCCAGGGCGCCGAGGTGGTGCGGGCGGAGGCGCCGTGGGGCAGGCCGCTGGACCCCGAGGCGGTGCTGGCCGCCCACCCGTCGCCGGCGGTGATCGCCGTGGTGCACGCCGAGACGTCCACCGGCGTCCGCAACGAGATCGCCCCGCTGGGCGAGGAGAAGCGGGACGCCCTGCTCGTGGTGGACACCGTGACCTCGCTGGGGGGGACCGAGGTGGCGGTGGACGCCTGGGGGGTGGACGTGGCCTACAGCGGCACCCAGAAGTGCCTCGGGGTGCCGCCCGGCCTGGCGCCGATCACCGTGTCCGACCGGGCGCGGGAGCGCCTGGTGCCCCGGCCCACGAGCTGGTACCTCGACCTCACGCTCCTCTCCCGCTACGTGGAGGCCGGGGAGGGGGGCGGCCGCGTCTACCACCACACGGCGCCGGTGACCATGATCGGCGCCCTGCACGCCGGGCTCGGCGTCCTGCTGGACGAGGGGCTCGGGGCGGCGTGGGCGCGGCACGAGGCGTGCGGCACGCTCCTCGCCGACGGCCTGGCCGACATGGGGCTCGAGCTCTTCGCCGCCGAGGGCCACCGGCTCCCCCACCTGGCGACCGTGGTGGTGCCCGAGGACCTCCCGGCGGGCATGGACGAGGCGGCGTGCCGGCGGGCGCTCCTCGAGCGCTACGGCATCGAGATCGGCGCCGGGGCCGGCGCGCTGGCCGGCCGGATCTGGCGGATCGGCTGCATGGGCCACACGGCGCGGCCCCGGAACGTGGCAGCGCTGCTGTCGGCGCTCGGCGACATACTGGGACGGTGATCGGTCGGACGGCGCCGGTGGCGCCGCTGGAGCTGACGGGGCGGCGGATCACCCTCCGGACCCTCACCGACGACGACTACCGCGACTGGTCCGAGGTGCGGGCCCGCTGCCGGGACTGGCTGATCCCCTGGGAGCCCCGGCCCCACGGGGCACCGCCGGCGGCCGAGGACCGGGGGAGCTATGTGGCCCGCTGCGCCATCCGCGAGCGCGAGCGCCAGCTCGGGACCGGCTACGGCTTTGGCATCTTCGTGCAGGACCGCTTCGCTGGCGAGGTGACGCTCTCGTCGGTGCAGCGGGGGCCGTTCCAGAGCGGCATCGTGGGGTACTGGGTCGACCGCGAGCTCGCCGGGCACGGCTACGTGCCCGAGGCGGTGGTCATGACCCTCCACTTCGCCTTCGAGGCGATCATGCTCCACCGGGTGGAGATCTCCATCATCCCCCGGAACCGGGCGAGCCTGCGGGTGGTGGAGAAGCTGGGCCTGCGGACGGAGGGCGTGGCCGAGCGGTTCCTCGAGATCGACGGGGTGTGGGAGGACCACGCGCGCTTCGCCATGACGGCCGAGGAGTGGCACGTGCGGAGCCGCGAGCTGCTCTGGGTCTGGCTCGGCCGCGGCTGATCCGGGCCGCTCAGCCCTCCGAGGTCCGCACGACCGACGGCGAGTGGCGAAAGAACTGCTCGACGTCGTGCTCGTAGGTGTAGGAGGCGGGGTCCCGCCCGGCGCCCCGCCGGAGGCGGATGGCCCGGATGAAGTTCCTGACCGTGCCGGCGCTGGTGTAGCGGTAGTCGAAGCCCGCCGCCACCAGCCTGCTGGTGTCCATGCCCCGGCCGTAGCGCAGGAGGGCCTCCAGCTCCGGCGGCAGCCCGTAGACGCCGAGCTTCACCAGGGGGCCCAGCGCCCACGCCGGGCGGAGGGGCGGGAGGGGGAGGAGCCGGGTGCCGCAGATGGCCGCCACCTCGCTCCAGGGCAGCCGGCCCTCGCCGGCCACGTTGAAGATGCCGGGGATCCGCTCCCGGGTCACGAGCTCCAGCGCCCGGACCACGTCGTCCTCCTCCACGAACTGCACGAGCGGGTCGTACCCGAGGACGGACGGGCAGAGCGGGCGGGTGAGGTTCTTGCTGATGGCGGTCACGATGTCGGTCCCCAGCACGTTGGCAAAGCGCAGCACCGTCACGGTGGTGGACGGGTTGTCCACGGCGAAGTCCCGCACCAGCCCCTCGGCGTCCAGCAGCGAGCGCTCCACCCGGGTGCGCGGGGGCCCCGAGCGCGGCGTGTCCTCGTGGAAGGTGTTGGGGTCCTGGGCGCCGGACCCGTAGACGAGCGAGGACGACTTCACCACCACGTGGCGCACCGGCGAGCCGCTGGCGCCCGCCGCGGCCAGCAGGTTCATGGTGCCGATGACGTTGATCTCGTGGAGCGCCCGCGGCCGCACCAGGGTGGAGTCCACCACCAGGAACGTGTGGATGACCGTGTCGACCTGGGTGGCGCGGACGATGCGGCTCAGGATCGAGTAGGTCTGGTCGGCCCGCACGAACTCGGCCCGGTCGAACTGGACCGAGGGGCTGGCCAGCCCGGTGCCGAGGATGACCTCCATCCGGGGGTCCGCCTCCAACGCCTGCACCATCCGCCCGCCCCAGAAGGTGTCGGCCCCGGTGACGAGCACCCGGCGGCCGCCCTCGCCGGGCGTCACCCGAACCAGACGCTGCGGCGGTCGCGCAGCATCTCGTAGACGGCCTCCTGCAGGCGGCCGCGGAGCCGCTCCGCCTCCTCCATCACCCGGCTCCTGGCGTACCGCTCCCGGTCCGGCGGCACGTCGAAGCGGACCGGGTCGAGCACCCGGAGGCGGAACTTCGCCGGGAACGGCACCGCCACGCCGAGCGGTCCCATGAGCAGCATGTTGACGGTCACCGGGAAGTAGGGGAGGCCCATGGCCCGGGCGAGGGCCGGGAGCCGGAGGACGACGGGCATGGTCTCCTCCGAGCCCACCACGGCGATCGGCACCACGGGCACCCCGGCCCGCATGGCGATCTCCACGAACCCGCCCCGGCCGAACCGTCGCAGCCGGTACCGGTCGGTGTAGGACTTCGACGGCCCCTTGGTGCCCTCGGGGAAGACCAGCGCGAGCTGCCGCTGGTCGTGGAGGAGGCGGTAGGCGTTGCCCTGGTTGGCCGGCACGCCGCCGGCCCGGCTCCACAGCGTCCCCACCACCGGCACGGTGCGGAAGAAGTAGTCGGCCATGCCGTAGACGGGACGGCCGAGCTCCTTCTCGATCCCGTGCATGATGACGGGCGCGTCCGAGGGGATGGCGCCGGCGTGGTTGGCCACCAGCAGCGCGCCCCCCTCCGTGGGGATCTTCTCCAGGCCCTCCCAGGCCACGCGGAACCACCGGGAGTAGACGGGGTCGTAGAGCTTGCGCACCAGCTCCCGCACGTGCGCCGAGCGCCCCCACTCGTCCACGTCGCCGAGGCGCGGGTCGTCCAGCGGCTCGGGGCGGGCGGCGGGCAGGCGCAGGGGGACGACCTCGGTGGAGGGCCTGACGCCGGTAGCCACCTCCCTGCGGTTCGCCACCGCGTCATCGTACCGATCGGCGGCCGGGCGGTCCCGGGCCCGGCCGGTGGGCGGGGCGTGTCAGGCCCGCGCCGCCGACCCTGCCGTGCCGGCGTGCACCCGCAGCGGCGCCAGCGCGGCCACCTGGTCCACCGTGACCGCCAGCCGCCGGACCCGTGCCGTGCCCACCGAGGTGGCGAGCCGGACCTCGGCGTCCTCGAGCTCGCCGGGCATTCCCAGCGGGAAGAGCACCAGCGCACCCCCCTCCGCACGGGCCAGCACCGGGACCGTCCGGTCCACGGCCGCCCGCGCCGCCGCCAGCGCGTCCGGTGCCGCCGGCTCTCCGGCCGGGCTTCCGCCTGAGTCTCCGGCCGGGCTCCCGGCTGAGTGCCCGCCCGGGCTCCCGGCTACGGCCAGGGCCTCGATCGGCGGGGGCACGGCCAGGCGGAGACGGCTGCGCAGCATGTCGGCGGTCATCGACCGTGCGTCGCGCCACGGGCGGATGCTGCTGCCCGAGATGTTGCGCCAGCGGACGGGCTCCTCGGCCACGCGCAGCCCGTACCGGCGGGCCAGCACCAGGATCTCCACGTCGAAGGCGAAGCGGTCGACCACGGTGCTGTGGAAGAGGAGGCGGGCCACCGGGGTGCGGAA
Source organism: Acidimicrobiales bacterium (assembly GCA_050743905.1). Taxonomy (GTDB): domain Bacteria; phylum Actinomycetota; class Acidimicrobiia; order Acidimicrobiales; family RAAP-2; genus JBOGGH01. The sequence continues at coordinate 1,357 of JBOGGH010000184.1, read as the reverse complement.
GGCCTTGAACCCGCACTGCGTGTCGCCCAGGTGCACGCGGGTGACGGCGTTGACGGCGCGGTTGAAGATCCAGCCCATCACGGTCCGGCCCACCGTGTCCCCCTCGGCGGCCGAGCCGGGCAGCGAGCGCGAGCCGATGGCCAGGTCCGCCCCGGCCAGCGCGGCGGTCATCCGGGGCACCTGCCTCGGGTCGATGGCCATGTCGGCGTCCATGAACGCCACGTGGTCGCCCCTCGCCAGGGCCACGCCGGCCCGGATGGCCGCCCCCTTGCCGGCGTTGGCCGGGAGGGAGTGGACGCGGAGGTGGGGGAGGTGGCCGTAGAGGTCCCTCGCCCGCTCGGCCGTGCCGTCCGTGCTGCCGTCGTCCACCACCACCAGCTCCGTGGTGGCGGCGTGGACGGCGCCCTCGTCGATCGCCGCCCGGAGCCGGCGCGCCCCGCCGTCCATGCGGTCCGCCTCGTTGTACGCGGGCACCACGATGGTGAGCGCCGGTGCGGGGCGGTCGGCTGCCGGTGCCCGGTCACGGGACGCACGGGACGCACGGGACGTGGCGTGGGCAGCCCCGGCCGCCCGGCCGCCCTGGGGCAACCCGCTCGTGGTGCCGCGCTCCGCTGCCCGCACCGCTGTCCCGTCCTCTCCGGCCGTCGCTCGTCCCCGTCGGGCCGCACCGGCCGTCGTGGCGCCGGCCGGTGCGGCCACGTACGCGGCGGCGGCGGCGCGCCGTCCACGTCGCGGCGGTCCGGCCCCGGACCACGGTAGTGCAGGGTCCTCGCGGCGCCGGGTCGGCCCACCGCGGCGGCCGCTACGGCCGGCCGGCCCCCACCAGGCCGTAGGTGTAGAGCATGGCGTAGGAGACGGTGGCCCCCGTGTACGGCGCCTGGATGATGGTCTGGCTGCCGTAGGGACCGGAGCCCACGTACATCACCACGTGGTCGACGGTGCCTGTCCCGTCGAGGTTGTAGTAGAAGAGCAGATCTCCCGGCTCCAGTGTGGACAGGGAGACGTGGGGGACCGCCGAGTACTGCCCGGCGGCGGTGCGGGGGATGCCCACCCCCGCCTGCGCCCACGACCACTGCGTCAGCCCCGAGCAGTCGAAGCCCGACCCGGGCGACTCCCCCCCGTAGACGTAGGGCACGCCGAGCTGGGACTCGGCGGCCTGGACGGCGACGTTCCCGGCGCCGCTCGACCCCCCGCTCGGGCCTGCCGGCGCCGTTGTGACCGGCGGGGACGGGGGCGCGGGGCTCCCGCCGCCCGAGCCCCCGGCGGAAGCGGTGGTGGTGGTGCCGGCCGAGCTGGCCGCCGCGGCCGCCTGGTTGGCCGCTGTGGTGGCCGCCGCGCCGGCCCCGGCCCCGCCCAC
>JBOGGH010000183.1:0-5737 GCA_050743905.1 Acidimicrobiales bacterium | reverse complement strand
GGTGTGCCCTGCGGAAGGGGAGCCCTGGCCGGACGCGGTCCGGTCGCTGGGCACGGCACTGGCCGGCCGGTGGCCGCCGCCCGGTTGACCGCCGCCCGGTTGACCGCCGCCCGGTTGACCGCCGCCCGGTTGACCGCCGCCCGCTTGAGCGCCGGCTGCCCGGCCCCCGGGGCTCAGGAGGGCTGCATGGGGATGCGGTCGGTGCGGATGCGCACCGTGAGCCGCACCTCGCCTGGCTGGCGCATGGGGTACTCGTCCACGCCGAGGTACTTCTTGGCCAGCCGGTCGATGTGGGCGTCCGCCCCCTCGGTGGTCACCTCGGCCACCGTGCCCCTGACCACCACCACGTTGTAGGGGTCGTCCGGGTCGATCACCGTGATCGCCACCCGGTGGTCCCGCTCCACGTTGCGGGCCTTGGCGCGCCCCCTGGCCGTGTTGACCAGGAGGTCGTCCCCGTCGACGTCGATCCAGAGGGGGGTGACCTGGGGCGAGCCGTCGGCGGCCACGGTGGCCAGGGTGGCCAGCACGGGACGGGCGACGAGCTCGCGGGCCTTCTCGCTCAGCTTGTCGGGCATGGTGCAAACCTATACGTTCCCCTGTCGGTGCTGATCGGGGCCCACGTGCGTGCCGGAGGGAAGCTCGTCCCCGCCCTCGAGCGCGGCGACGAGATCGGTGCCGAGGTGGTCCAGGTGTTCACCCAGAGCCCCCGGGCCTGGAAGCCCACCCAGTACGCCCCGGGGGTGCTCGAGGGCTACCGGGCCGCCCAGGCGGCGCACCCCAGGGTGGTGGCCACCTTCTGCCACGCCACCTACCTGATCAACCTGGCCACCGCCGACGACGAGCTGCTGGAACGCTCGCGCGACTGCCTGGCGGCCAACCTCACGGTGGCCCGCGACATGGGGGCCGCCGGGCTGGTGCTGCACATCGGGAGCCACAAGGGCCTGGGCTTCGAGGGCTGCGTGCCCCAGGTGGTGGACTCGCTGGCCGAGGCGCTCGACCTGGTGGGGGCGGACTGCCCGATCCTGCTGGAGAACGCGGCGGGGGCGGGCGGGACGATGGGGCGGAGCTTCGAGGAGCTGGCCGAGGTGCTGGACCGGGCCGCCGCCGGCGAGGGGCTGGGGGTGTGCCTGGACACCCAGCACCTCTGGGCCTCCGGCGTGGCGTTCGCCAGCGTGGGCGAGGCGGACGACGTCCTGGCGGCCTTCGACGCGACCATCGGCCTCGACCGCCTGCACTGCCTCCACCTGAACGACTCGAAGGTCCCCTTCGGCGCCAACCGCGACCGGCACGCCAACATCGGCGAGGGCACGATCGGGGCCCGCGGGCTCGGTGCCCTGCTCGGCCACCCCGCCCTCCAGGGGCTCCCGGCCATGCTGGAGGTCCCGGGGGCCGGGGACGGGCCCAGGCCGGAGGACGTGGCGGCGGCGCGCAAGGCGCTGGCCACGGGGCTGCGCCTCCGGCGCTAACGAGCCGGGCGCTCCCCGGGGTTGCGGGGGCGGCGGGCGCCGCTCCATGCTGGCGCGGGAGCGCGAGAGGAGGGACAGTGCGTACCGAGTCCGACACCATGGGGGAGATCGAGGTCCCCGACGACCGCTACTGGGGCGCCCAGACGGCGCGCTCGCTCCACCACTTCGAGATCGGGTACGACACGATGCCGCGCTCGATGATCCGGGCCATGGGCATCCTCAAGCAGGCCTCGGCCACGGTCAACGCCGAGCTGGGCAAGCTCGACCCGCACCTGGCCGGCCTGATCGCCGCCGCCGCGGCCGAGGTGGCCGAGGGGAAGCTGGACGACCACTTCCCGCTCCGCGTGTGGCAGACGGGCAGCGGCACCCAGAGCAACATGAACGCCAACGAGGTCATCGCCAACCGGGCCATCGAGCTCGACGGCGGCGTGCTGGGCTCCAAGACCCCGGTCCACCCCAACGACCACGTCAACATGTCCCAGTCGTCCAACGACACCTTCCCCACGGCCATGCACATCGCCGCCGTCGAGGAGCTCACCCACCGCCTGGCGCCGGCCGTGCGGGAGCTGCGCGACGCCCTGGCCGAGAAGGCGGCGGCCTACGGGGACGTCACCAAGATCGGCCGGACCCACCTGATGGACGCCGTGCCGCTCACCCTGGGCCAGGAGCTCTCGGGCTACGTGGCCCAGCTCGACGCCGACCTCGACCGTATCGACCAGGTCCTCCCCGGCCTCTACGAGCTGGCGGCGGGCGGCACGGCGGTGGGCACCGGCCTCAACACCCACCCCGAGTTCGGCGAGCGGGTGGCGGCGGAGATCGCCCGGCTCACCGGGCTGCCCTTCGTGACCGCGCCCAACAAGTTCGCCGCCCTGGCCGCCCACGACGCCCTGGTCTGGGCGAGCAGCGCCCTGCGGGTGCTGGCCGGGTCCCTGACCAAGATCGCCGACGACCTGCGGTGGCTCGGCTCGGGCCCCCGCAGCGGCCTGGGCGAGCTGGTGCTGCCGGCCAACGAGCCGGGGTCCTCGATCATGCCGGGCAAGGTCAACCCCACCCAGAGCGAGGCCATGATCATGGTCTGCATCCAGGTGATCGGCAACGACACCGCCGTCGGGATAGCCGGCTCCCGGGGCAACCTGGAGCTGAACGTCAACAAGCCGGTCATCATGCACAACGTGCTGCACTCGGTCGAGCTGTTGGCCGGGGCGTGCCGGGGGTTCCGGGCGTTCTGCGTGGAGGGGATGGAGCCCGACTACGAGCAGATCCAGCGCCACCTGGAGAACTCCCTCATGCTGGTCACCGCGCTCAACCCGATCATCGGCTACGACAAGGCGGCCGAGGTGGCCAAGAAGGCCTACAACGAGCGGACCACGCTGCGGCACGCCGCCGTGGAGCTGGGCTACCTGACCGGCGAGCAGTTCGACGAGGCGGTCCGCCCTGAGGAGATGACCCGGCCGTGACGGTCCTCGACCCCGCCGAGGTGGACGCCGCGCTGGCCGGGCTGGACTGGCGGCGAGAGGGCGACGTGCTGGTGAAGGTGGTGCGGCGGGGGGACTTCGCCGGCGCGCTGGCCTTCGTGAACGCCGTGGGCGAGCTGGCCGAGGCGGCCGACCACCACCCGGACGTCGACATCCGGTGGGACACCGTGACGCTGCGGCTCACCACCCACTCGGCCGGGGGCCTCACCGCCAGGGATCTCGACCTGGCGGCGCAGGTGGACCGGCTACTCGAGCAGGGCGTCGCGTAGGCCGGCCACGACGTCCGGCCCGGCACCCGCCGCCTCGGCGTAGGCCTCCACCGAGCCGTACTGCTCCCGCAGGGTGGCCAGCAGGTCGGCGATGTTGCCGGGGCTGGCCGAGAACAGCTCCTCGGCCCGCTCGATCACCTCGCGGCCCTGCGGGTAGCGCTCGACGAGCTGCTGGCGGAGCGCCACCATGGCGCCGGCGCTCAGCATGTAGTCGTGGACGATGGTCTCGTCGTCCACGCCCAGCAGCGCCAGGAGGACGGCGGCCAGCACGCCCGTCCGGTCCTTGCCCGCCGTGCAGTGGACGATCACCGGGTGGGCCCGCCGCTCGGCCACGATCGTGAGCACCCGGGCGATCTGCGCCGCCGCGTCCCGGGCGATGTCCTGGTACTGGGCGCCCAGCATCCCCGGCGTCATCTCGAAACGCTGCGGGTCCGGCACCTCGTCCAGCAGCGGCAGGTGGTGGAAGCCCACCGGGATCTCCTCCACCGGGAACCGGCCGCGGGCCACCTCGTCCGTGGTGCGCAGGTCCACCACCGTGGCGATGCCGAGCCGGCGGATGACGGCGCGGTCGGCGCGGGTGAGGCGGGAGAGCCCGTCCGCCCGGAACAGCGTGCGCCACCTGACGGTGCGGCCCCCGGCTGCCCGGTAGCCGCCGAGGTCCCGGAAGTTGACCGCCCCTTCGAGCGGGATGTGGCGATCGAGCGTGGTCATGCGCGGCCGAGTGTACCGAGGGGGTCGGTGGACGGGCCGGTGAACGGCGCGTGACCGTCCGGTGCGCGGCCGGCCCGGCCGCGCCTCACCGCACCGGGAGATCCCAGAGGGGGAACCACCGAGAGAGGTCGGCCTCCACCGGCAGGTCGGCACCGACCACGGCCCGGATGCGCAGCTCCAGCTCGCTGTCGCGGTGCTCCTTGCCGTCCGGGGCGAACGGGTAGAAGGTGCCGCGCTTGTAGAGGTAGACGAGGAAGAGGGCGCGGGTGTCCGGGTCGGCCTCGGGGCCGGGCACCAGGCCGAAGACCGAGCACAGGAGCTGGGGCCCCCAGCCGTTCTCCTCCAGCGTGGTGTTGACCACGTGGACCCTGGTCACGAGGCCGTCCACGTCCGGGTCCTGCAGCAGGAGCCAGCGGTAGCCGTAGGCGTCCTCGGCCTGAGCCAGGGACCCGCCGGCCGGCACCACGTCGCCGGCCCCGGCGTCCTTCGCCCCGGCGTCACCGGGCGTGGCGGGTTCCGCCGCCGGGGGGGCGTCGCCCGCGCCCGCTGCCGCACCCGGGGCGCCGTCGTCCGGGATGTCGAGCAGCTCGGCGATCTCCCGGCGCACGTCCTCGGCCGGCCGGCCGGCGGGCGGCTTCCAGCAGATCCCGGCCCGCCCGGAGAGCGCCAGCCCGGCTGCCGTCTCGAGGGTGACCGCCGCCGACGGCAGGGCAAAGAGGGCGTCGAGGTTGGCCCGGACGGGCTTGGTCCGGCCCATCAGCGTGTCGAGGAGCCCCACGGCGCTCGTGCCTCCGCCCCGGCTCAGTGGGGCCGGCCGAGCTCGGCCTCCAGCTCGGCGAGCTGGGCCAGCCGGCGCTCGAGCGGCGGGTGCGTGGAGAAGAGGTTCCCCAGGCTGAGGCCGCCGCCGGGCGCGCCGGGCCCGGGCTGCTGCGTGGTGGCGGCGGGCGTGAAGAAGAACGCGTTGAACGGCTCGGCGCTGCGCAGGTCCTTCGTGGGGATGCGGCTCATCTCGCCGGTCACCTTCACCAGTGCCGAGGCCAGCACGGAGGGCCGCCCGATCAGGATGGCCCCCGAGCGGTCCGCCGCCAGCTCCCGGTAGCGGGAGAGGGCCCTCGTGAGTAGGAAGCTCACGGCGTAGACCACGATCGAGACCAGCATCACCATCATCTCCATGACGGCCAACTGCGACCCGCTCTGTGTGTTCCGCCCGCCGCCGAACAGGCCGGCGTAGAACATCACCCGGGTGAGCAGGCCGGCCAGCACGCCCAGCCCGCTGGCGATGGTCATGACGGCGACGTCGCGGTGGGCCACGTGGGAGAGCTCGTGGGCCAGGACGGCCTCCACCTCCGGCTCGTCCAGGCGGCGGAGGAGCCCGGTGGTGGCGCACACCACCGCCGCCTTGGGGCTGCGGCCGGTGGCGAAGGCGTTCGGGATGTCCGTGTCGGCGATGGCCACCCGGGGCTTGGGCATGTCCGCCAGCGCGCACAGGCGGTCAACCGCCCCGTGCAGCGCCGGCTCCTCCTCGGGGGTGACGATCCGCCCGTGCATGCCCCACAGGGCGATCCGGTCCGAGAACCAGTACTGGAGGAAGAGGAGCCCCCCCACGATGACGAACATCACCACGAAGCTCTTGAAGATGGCCCAGAGGATGGCCCCGAACACGCCGTAGAGGATGACCAGGAAGAGGCCGGTCAGGAACATCCGGGTGGTGAGCCCCCGGTCGTTCGGGAGGTTGCGGGCGAGGGACATCAGCCGGCTGCCCCGCCGTCGCCGGCCGGCGCCTGCCCGGCGGCGCCCGCCTCCGCCTGCCCACTGG
>JBOGGH010000182.1:0-5759 GCA_050743905.1 Acidimicrobiales bacterium | reverse complement strand
CGCCTGCCCCACGCCGGGGGACTGCCTGGCCGTCGGCACCAAGGCCACCACCACCATCGGGGTGGCGCAGGGCCAGGGGGAGGTGCTGTCCAGCACGGACGGCGGCACCACGTGGAGCACAGGCGCCCCGCCGGCCGGCGTCGGCGACGCGTCCGGGCTGGCCTGCGGCTCGGCGTCGTCGTGCGCCGTGGTGGGGACCGGGTGGACGGACGCCACACCGCCGGGGCCGACCGGCTCGGTGGCCGCCAGCGCCGACGGCGGCGGCACCTGGCAGGCGGCCGCCGCCCGCTACCTCCCGGTGGGCCTGGTGGCCGTGGCGTGCCCCTCACCCACCGCGTGCGTGGCCGCCGGCAACGACGAGCTGGCGAGGATCACCCTGCCCGGCCCCGTGCACCGCCGGCGCGCCGGGTAGGCGGCACGGCCGGGCAGGCACGCGCCGCCGGCACCGTCGTCACGCGACGGCGGGCAGGACCTCGGCGGCGATGAGGCGGACGTGGTCGAGGTCGTCCAGGTCCAGGACCTGGAGGTAGGCGGCGCCGGCGCCCGCCTCGGCGTAGGCCAGGCAGCGGTCGGCGACCTCCCCGGGCGTGCCGGCGGCGCCGTGCGCCCGCAGGTCGTCCACGCCACGCCCTATGGCGGCGGCGCGGCGGGCCACCTCGGCCTCGTCCCTGCCGCAGCAGACGGTGACCGCCGCCGAGAAGCGGATGCCCTCCGGGTCGCGCCCCGCGGCCTCGCACGCCCGCCGGACCCGGTCGTACTGGGCCGCGGCGTCGTCCACGCCGTGGAAGGGCACGTTGAACTCGTCGGCGAACCGTGCCGCCAGCCGCGGGGTCCTCGTGGGGCCCGCGCCACCCACGATGATCGGCGGGCCCGGCGCCTGGACCGGCTTGGGCAGGGCCGGGCTCTCGGCCAGCGTGTAGTGGCGGCCCGAGAAGGAGAAGCGGTCGCCCACGGCCGTGCGCCACAGGCCGGTCACGATGGCCAACTGCTCCTCGAGGCGCTCGAACCGCTCGCCGAGCGGGGGGAACGGGATGCCGTAGGCCCGGTGCTCCACGTCGTACCAGCCGGCGCCGATCCCGAGCTCCACCCGGCCGCCGCTCATGGCGTCCACCTGGGCCACGCCGATGGCGAGGGGCCCGGGCAGGCGGAACGTGGCCGACGTGACCAGGGTCCCCAGGCGGATCCGCTCCGTGTCCCGGGCCAGGCCGGCCAGGGTCACCCAGGCGTCCGTGGGGCCGGGCAGCCCGTCGCCGCTCCACCCCACGTAGTGGTCCGAGCGGAAGAAGGCGTCGAAGCCGCACGCCTCGGCGACCCGCGCCATCGTGAGGAGCTGTTCGTAGGACGCGCCCTGCTGGGGCTCCACGAAGATCCGCAGTCGCATGGGGGCCACCGTAGCGGCGCCCTCCGGCAGGGAGCCGCTGGGCTGCGAGCCGCCGGGCGGGGCCGCGCGCTGATCGCCGCCCGTTCGCAATCGCGCCGACACACAACAATTGCCTGCATTTTCCAAAGCGTTTCCCGGCTGTTTGCCGGGCGTTCACCTGGCTGCGGTAGGACTGTACCCATGAGCAGCGACGATCGTCCGGGCCCGGCCACCGGGACCGCCCAGGGCGCCGTGTCCCCGGTGGTGGACCCCATCCTGGAGGCCATCGACCCCGACCGCGGGCGCCCGGCGGACGTGATGGAGGCCCGGAAGCTCTGCCTGAGCTTCGGCCCCAAGGCCATCCTCACCGACGTCGACATGCGGTTCGCCCGCGGCACCATCACGGCGCTGATCGGCCCCACCGGCTCGGGCAAGTCGACCTTCCTGCGGACCCTCAACCGGATGAACGACAAGGTCCAGGGCTTCGTCCACCGGGGTGACGTCCACCTCGAGGGCGAGAGCATCTGGTCACAGCGCCAGGATCTCCTCACCCTGCGCCGGCGGGTGGGCATGCTGTTCCAGCGCCCCAACCCGTTCCCCATGTCGATCCGGGACAACGTGGTCGCCGGCGTGAAGGCCCACCGCATCGCCAGGGGAAAGCAGCTCGACGTGGTGGCCGAGCAGCGCCTCACCGAGGTGGGCCTGTGGGACGCGGTCAAGGACCGCCTGGGCGACTCGCCGTTCCGGCTCTCCGGCGGCCAGCAGCAGTTGCTGTGCCTGGCCCGGGCGCTCGCCGTGGGGCCCGAGGTCCTCCTGCTGGACGAGCCCACCTCGGCGCTCGACCCCATCTCGACCGAGTACATCGAGGCGCTCATGCGGGACCTGGCGCCCGCGCTCACCCTCATCGTGGTGACCCACAACCTGGCCCAGGCCCGCCGGGTCTCCCACCGCACCATGTTCTTCTACGACGGGCGCCTGGTGGAGCACGGCCCCACGGCCGACCTCTTCGAGCGTCCGGCGCAGCCCGAGACCGAGCGGTACGTCACCGGCCGCATGGGCTGAGGGGGGTCGGTCCCCGGTCACGGGGTCGCTCAGCTACCAGCAAGCGCAAGGCCCGGCAGACCAGCCCCGGCTGCCGGTGGACGGACAACGCAACCACACAAGGAGGGAACCTGTGCCTCGGACCACCCGAGCCAAGCTCTGCATCCCGCTGATCGTCGGCGCCACGGCCCTGGCCCTGGTGGCCTCGGCCGTGCCGGCGTCGGCGAAGTCGAACAAGCTCACGGTCGAGAAGCCGCCGACCGCGACGGTATCCGAGCTGGGCAGCTCGCTGCTCTACCCGCTGTGGAACCTGTGGGTCCCCGGCTACAACCAGACATACCCGCAGGTGACCATCCAGACCGCCGCCGGCGGCTCGGGGAAGGGCATCAGCGGGGCGACCGCCGGGACCGTGGACATCGGCTCCTCGGACGCCTACCTCTCGACAGCCGAGAAGCAGACAGACCCGACACTGCTCAACATCCCCCTGGCCATCTCGGCCCAGGAGGTCTACTACAACCTGACAGGGATCAAGGCCCACCTGAAGCTGAGCGGCAAGGTGCTGGCCAAGATGTACGAGGGCAAGATCACCACATGGGACACACCGGTCATCGCCAAGGCCAACCCGGGCGTGACACTGCCCAAGATCCCGGTGGTCACCCTGCACCGGGCCGACAGCAGCGGTGACACCTTCCTGTTCACCTCTTACCTGTCCGCCGCGACAAAGACATGGGGCACAAGCGTCGGGTACAACACGTCGGTCACATGGCCGGCCGCACAGGGGGCGCTGGCCGAGACAGGGAACTCGGGCATGGTGGCCGGCTGCATCACAACGCCCGGCTGCGTCGCCTACATCGGGATCAGCTACCAGACCCAGGCGCTCGGCGGGGGCCTGACCTACGGCCAGCTCCAGAACGGCGTCGGCCAGTACGTGATGCCTACGGCCACCACCATCCAGAAGGAGGCCGCCGGCTTCACCAAGAAGACCCCGGCCACAGGGGCCATCTCGATGATCTACGGCAAGGTCAAGGGTGGCTACCCGATCATCAACTACGAGTACGGGATCGTCTCGAAGAAGCAGTCGGACAGCACAACGGCCAAGGCGGTGCGGTCGGTCCTGCAGTGGGCCATCAACCCGAAGTACGGCAACAGCGCCACATACCTGAGCCAGGTCGGCTTCCGCCCGCTGCCCACAAAGGTGGTCCAGCAGTCGTTCACGCAGATCAAGAAGATCAAGTAGTAGTGCAGTCGACGGCAGCGTGGCCCGCGACGGGCCCGGGCCGATGACGACGATGGAGGGAGCGGCGGGCGGCATGCCCGCCGCTCCCGACCGTCGCCACGAACCTTCCCGCCCGTCGCTCCTTCACCGGGCGGCGGCCGGTCTGAGGGCTGGGGAGACAGGCGCCTGGCGCTGGGCGGCCCGGGTGGCGGTGGTGCTGCCCGCCGCCGCGCTCATCTTCGCCGTGGTCGTGCTGGCGGTGAAGGCGTACCCGGCCATCCGGGTCAACGGCTGGTCGTTCTTCACCGGTTCCTCGTACAAGATCGGCAGCTCCTACGCTCCCACCGTCTACACCGACGGCGTCGCCCACCCCCAGGGGTCGTCGTACGGCATCTGGCCGCTCATCCTGGGCACCCTCCAGACGTCGGCCATCGCCGTCGTGGTGGCCCTGCCCATCTCGCTCGGGTGCGCCTTCGCCCTCACCGAGCGCCTGCCCCGGTGGATCTCCCGGCCGCTGGGCTTCGCCATCGAGCTCCTAGCCGGCATCCCCAGCGTGGTGCTCGGCCTGTGGGGCGTGCTCACGTTCGGACCGATCTTCGCCAGGGACGTGTACCCGGTGATCGCCAACCACATGCCGGACGTGCCGGTGCTGCGTTTCTTCCGCAACCCGGTCGGCCACGGCGAGGGCCTGCTGACCGGTGGGCTCGTGCTCACCCTGATGATCGTGCCCATCATCACCGCCACCACGGCCGACCTCTTCCGTGGGGTGCCACCGCTGCCCAAGGAGGGCGGCGAGGCCCTGGGCATGACCGAGTGGGAGGTGTCCAACCGCATCACCATCCCCTGGGTGCGCTCGGGGATCATCGGCGCCACCGCCCTGGGGCTGGGACGGGCCGTCGGCGAGACCATCGCCATCGCCATGACCACCGGCTCCATCACCCACGTCGCCCCGAACATCTACTCGCCGATGACCACCATCGCCGCCACCATCGTCACCCAGCTCGACTCCGCCTTCACCGACGGCACCGGCTTCGCCGTGGCCAGCATCGCCGAGATGGCGCTGGTCTTGGCGGTGATCTCGGTGCTGGTCAACCTCGTCGCCCGGTGGATCGTCCGCCGCACCGGCCGGCTCGCCGGTCCCGTGGGATCGACGGCATAGCCGTGCCCCGCCTCCGCCGTCGCAGCGTGCTCTCCTTCCTCTTTCGCGCCGGCACCTACCTGGCCCTGCTGCTCGTGCTCTCGCCGGCCGTGTGGCTCCTGGTGGGCGTGGTCCGCAAGGCTGCCCCCCACTGGAAGTGGAGCGTGTTGTGGACCCCGCTCAAGGGCACGAGCGGCGGGCTCCTGGGGCCGTTGCTCGGGACCCTCATCCTGATGGCAGGGGTGCTGGTGCTCGCCGGCACCGTCGGCGTGCTCGCCGGCATCCACCTGGCCGAGCTGTCCCGTGCCCGCCGGAGCGGACGGGCCGGCGGGGGCGTGCTGCGGACGGCGTCCGACGTGCTGTCGGGGTTCCCGTCGATCGTGCTCGGGTTCGTGGGCTACGTGGCGCTGGTGATCGGGCTGCACTGGGGGTACTCGCTGCTCCCCGCCCTCATCATCGTCTCGATCATGGTGGTGCCCTACATCGCCAAGACCACCGAGACCGCCCTCCGCCAAGTTCCCACCGCCTACCGCGAGGGGGCCGAGGCCCTGGGGATGTCCATGGGCTACGGGCTGCGCAAGGTGGTGCTGAAGAGCGCCCTGCCGGGCATCGTTACCGGCCTGCTTATCGCCCTCGCCATCGCCGGCGGCGAGACGGCCCCGCTCATTTACACGGCCGGCTGGAGCACCAGCGTGTGGACAGGGTCCTTCACCGGCGGCCACCAGTTCGGCTACCTCACCTACATGGTGTTCACCTTCTGGGACGACCCCAGCAAGAACGCCCAGTACCTGTCGTACGACGCGGCCCTGGTCCTGGTGGTGCTCGTGCTGATCCTGCTCGTCGCCGCCCGGGTCGTCGTGGCCCGCACCCAGCGCCACTCAGACCTACATCCGTGAGTAGTCCGGACTGCGACCTTCTCTGGGAGAAGGAGTACGCAAGAAGGGAGGTCGGCGGCCCCCGTGCCGGAGGCGACCGGCGACAGGGCGCGTGTCGTTGAGGGTCCG
>JBOGGH010000181.1:0-5761 GCA_050743905.1 Acidimicrobiales bacterium | reverse complement strand
GAGCTGGCCGGGGCCGGGGAGCCGGTGCTGGCCGTGGGCGACGGCGCCCGCCGGTACGCCGCCGACCTGGCGGCGGTGGCGTGCGTGGTGGTGGCCGGCCCCTCGCTGGCCGGCCCGCCCCCCGGCGTGCTGGTGACGCTGGCCGCCGAGCGGCTGGCCGACGGGGCGGTCCCGGTGCCCCCCGCCGGGGTGCAGCCGGCCTACCTGCGCGACGCCGACGTGCGCATCAACTGGGCGCAGCGCCGCCCCGTCGCCACGGAGCGGTGAGGCGGTGGCGGCGGAGCTGGCCTTCGCGCCCATGCGCCGGCGGGACCTCCGCCAGGTCATGGCGATCGAGCAGGTGGTCTTCCCCGAGCCATGGAGCCTGGCCGTGTTCACCTCGGAGCTGTCGCTGCGCGAGGGCAGGGCCTACCGGGTGGCCCGCGAGGGCCGGCGGGTAGTGGGGTACCTCGGCCTGATGTTCGTGGACGAGGAGGCGCACGTGACCACCGTGGCGGTGGCGCCCGAGCACCAGCGGCGAGGCGTGGGCACGGCGCTCATGCTCGAGGCCGCCCGCACGGCGCTCGACGCGGGGTCCCGCCACCTCTCCCTCGAGGTGGCGGCGGGCAACGAGCGGGCCCAGGCCCTCTACCGCCGGTTCGGCTTCGCGCCGGTGGGCCTGCGCAAGGGCTACTACCAGCGGACCGGTGAGGACGCCTTCGTGATGTGGGCCTACGACGTGTGCTCGCCGGCCTACGCCGAGCGGCTGGCCGGGATCGAGGCACGGCTACGCTCCCGCCCGTGACCGGCGACGCCGTCCTCGGGATCGAGACCTCCTGCGACGAGACCGCGGCCGCCGTGGTGGCCGGCGGGGCCGAGGTCCGCTCGTCGGTGGTCTCCAGCCAGGTGGACCTCCACGCCCGCTACGGCGGCGTGGTGCCCGAGCTGGCCGGCCGGGCCCACGTGGAGCTGTTCACCCCGGTGGTGGCCGAGGCGCTCGCCGCCGCCGGCGCCGACGGCGAGCCGCCGGTGGGGGCGGTGGCCGCCACCTGCGGCCCGGGGCTGGTGGGCTCGCTGCTGGTGGGGCTGAGCGGGGCCAAGGCGCTGGCCATGAGCTGGGGCGTGCCGTTCGTGGGGGTGAACCACCTGGAGGGCCACCTCTTTGCCCCGCTGCTCGAGGTCCCGGATCTCGACTGGCCGCTGGTGGTGCTGCTGGTGTCCGGCGGCCACACCGTCCTGGTGGCGATGCGCGGGCCGGGCCGATACCGGCTCCTCGGCCAGACGCTGGACGACGCCGCCGGCGAGGCCTACGACAAGGTGGCGCGCTACCTGGGGCTCGGCTACCCGGGCGGTCCGGCGATCGACCGCGTGGCGGCCGACGGGGACCCGGCGGCGTTCGCCTTCCCGCGGGCGTTGGCCGGGGACGGCGTCGACTTCTCCTTCTCGGGGCTGAAGACGGCGGTGGTGCGCACCGTGGAGCGGCATCCCGAGGCGGCCACCGAGGACGTGGCGGCCTCGTTCCAGGAGGCGGTGGTGGACGTGCTGGTGGCCAAGACCCGCCGGGCGGCCGAGGCGGTGGGGGCCCGCGGCCTCTGCCTGGCCGGCGGGGTGGCCGCCAACTCGCTGCTGCGCCGGCGCCTCGCCGAGGCGGGCGAGGTGCTGGGCGTGCCGGCCCACCTGCCCACGCGCGCCATGTGCACGGACAACGCGGCCATGGTGGCGGCCGCCGGCGCGTGGCGCCTGGCCCACGAGGGGCCCAGCCCGCTGTCCCTCGCCGCCGACCCCAACCTCTTCCTGCCGCTCACCGGATGAGCACCGCCCCCGGGACTGCCGCTGCCGTCGCCGCCGGGACTGCCCCCGGGACCACCGCCGCCCCGCGGCCGGTGGCGCCCGGCCCCTACGACCTGTCCCCGGCCGAGCTGGCGGCGCTGCTGGAGGGCGAGCCCGCCTACCGCGCCCGGCAGGTGTGGGACGGCCTCCACCGCCGGGCCCTGCGGCCCGGGGAGATGACCGACCTCCCGGGGCCGTTGCGGGCGCGGCTGTCGGCGTCCCTGCCCCCGTCGCTGTCGGAGGCGGCCCGACGGGAGACCGACGGCGGGGACACCGTCAAGTGGGCGTGGGCCCTGCGCGACGGCGCCGTGGTGGAGACGGTCCTCATGGCCTACCCGGACCGGGTTACCGCCTGCGTCTCCACCCAGGCCGGCTGCGCCATGGGGTGCGCCTTCTGCGCCACCGGGCAGGCCGGGTTCCGGCGCCACCTGGGCACGGGGGAGATCGTGGAGCAGGTGGTGGCCGCGGTCCGGGAGGCCCGGCCCCGGCGCCTCTCCAACGTGGTGTTCATGGGCATGGGCGAGCCGCTGGCCAACTACGACCGGACCTGGGCGGCGGTGGAGCGCATCCACGGGGACCTCGGGATCTCGGCGCGGCGGCTCACGCTCTCCACGGTGGGGCTGGTGCCGGGCATCCGCCGGCTGGCCGGCGAGTCGCTGCCGGTGGGCCTGGCGGTCTCCCTCCACGCCGCCAACGACGCCCTGCGCGACCGGCTGGTGCCGGTCAACCGCCGCTACCCGCTCCGGGAGCTGTCGGTGGCCTGCGCCGCCTACGTGGAGGCCACCGGGCGCCGGCTCTCGGTGGAGTGGGCGCTCATCGACGGCGTCAACGACCGCCCGACGGACGCCCGCGAGCTGGCGGGCTTCGCCGTGCCGCTGGGCGCCCACGTCAACCTGATCCCGCTCAACCCCACGCCGGGCTACGCGGTGCGGGGGACCCCGCGGCGTCGGGTGGCCGCCTTCCGGGACGACCTGGCGACACTCGGCGTCAACGTGACGGTGCGCGCCACCCGGGGCGTGGAGATCGACGCCGCCTGCGGCCAGCTTGCGGCACCGACGCCGCGCTCGATCGCCCACCGCCAACCGCCGGTATGATCATAGTATGACCACGAAGATCGCCATCAGCCTCCCGGACGACGTGCTCGGATCGGCGCGCCGAGCGGTGAGCGACGGCCGAGCCAGCTCGCTCTCCGGGTACATCGCCGCCGTCCTCGCCGAACGCCGGGACTACGACGACGTGGCCGCCCTCCTCGCCGACATGGCCGAAGAGACCGGCGGACCTTCGGAGCAGGACCGCCTCTGGGCCCGTCGGGCACTGGGCTCATGTGATGGCAGGTGTCACGCTCGACGCCGGAGCACTGATCGCCATCGAGCGGGCCGACCGGCGGATGCAGGCGCTGCTCGACGAAGCCCACACTGCCGGCCTTCCCATAGACATCCCGGCCGGCCCGCTCGCTCAGGTGTGGCGGTCAGGTTCGCGCCAAGCCCGCTTGGCCCGGACGCTTCATCTGACGAACGTCACCGTCGCGTCCCTTGACGAACCTACCGCCAAGGTCGCCGGCACGCTGTGCGGGCGGCGAGACGCTCACGACCCTGTCGACGCCAGCGTGGTCCTCCACGCCCGCCGACGCGACCAGACCGTGATCACTAGCCACCCGACCGATCTCCGCCACCTCGACGCCCACGTCCGGATCATCGAAATCTAACGCGGACTGTGGTCGATCCGGGATTGACTGGTGGCCCGAGCTCACCATGCGAGCGCTGAGGCTGCATGGCCGACCGATGACCATCAAGTCCGAATAGCGAACCAGATCTTGCGATTGCCACCATGGGTGGCGTACGTTACGCCTATGGCCCAATCTACGATTGTTTACTTGACCGACGACCTCGACGGCTCTGACGCAGACGAGACGATCAACTTCGGCCTCGACGGCAAGTCCTACGAGATCGACCTGAACAAGAAACATGCCACGACGCTCCGTCGAGCGCTCAAGCCGTACCTCGACGCCGGCCGGTCAGTCGGCCGCCAGCCTCAACGAGCCGCTGGCCGGGCCGCCGGCTCGCCAACGCTCTTCTCCCAACTGGACAGCACAGAGAAGGATCGGTTCCGCAAGTGGGCGGACATGCCTACCGCCCGCCGTATTGGCGACGCGCGTGTCCAAGAGTGGATCAAAGCGGGTCGGCCGTAGTTTCGCGAGGGCGTTGCCAGAACCGGCGCCCGAGCGCCGCCTTCGACCGGCTCGGGGCTTGCTGGCCACTCAAGCCTCTCGTACCGAACTGGGCGGCGCGGTCGGTCCTCCCCCGCTGGGAGATGGCCGTACAGGTCGACGGCCCGGTACCGGATGAGGTTCACGACCTCACGATGGTTCGCACCATCCGTCGTCTTCGCCAGGAACGCCGGGGTGGCGCACACGTTCCACAGTGCGGTGTACGTATCGACGTTCCTGGGATCGCCCCAGACGTGATTGATCTGGACGTCCCGACCCTTCGTACGCTGCGCGGCCCATAGGAGACCGAGAGCCGGTCCTGAGTTGTCGTCGAACATCACCGGCATGCCATCTCGCAGTGTGCCGATCGTCCCACGCCGAGTGGGATCACGCACGAGCCGGAACAGCGCCGCGCCCTTCGTCTGGGAGACCGTGTCGGGATCGAGGAAGACGGTGTGCGCGGCCACGGCATCAAGCACGGTCTCGTAGCCCGCTCGTTCGAGGGTGACTGCAAGGGCACCTACGCCATCGAGGATGGGACCAGCGGCACGCCGGGCGGCCGCCGCCCCCTGAGCCGCCGGGGAACCGGTGGGGGCGTCGGCCGGCGAGAAGACCACGGCCTTGCCGAGTCGTACCTCGGTGACCCGACGCCCCGTGGACATCCAGGCCAGCGCCTGCGGACGGTTGTGGCTGAACGTATTCCCCCACCATGACCGCTGCACGTGCGCACTCGGAGGAAGCCCGCCGACGAGGGAGTCGAGCTCGGCGAAGGTGAACGAGGCCAGCTCCTGTTCAGGTGCCGAGTCCAGTTCGCGGCGAAGGGGCTCGTACTTGGCAGTCACCACAGCAGGACGGGAAGAGCTCCGCAGCAACGGGCGAGCAGCGCGCGGTACAGGGACATGCCGGCCACGATGGTACGCCGGCCAACCCTGGCCCCGCCCGGCGGCGGGCTCTGGCAGGATCCCCCGCATGCGCCTGCAGCCCCGTGCCCTGGCCGGCGAGCTCCGCTGGCTGGTGGACCCCACCGACCCCCTCCGCCCGTACAACGCCAGCCTGGCCCGGGTCTTCGCCACCAGGTGGCCCAAGGCGGTGGTGGGCGAGGCGCGCCTGATGCCCACCGAGGGCCACATGATCAAGGCGCAGGCGAGGTTCGTGCGCCAGCTCGTGCTGCGGTACCCGTGGGTGACCGACGTGGTGGAGA
Source organism: Acidimicrobiales bacterium (assembly GCA_050743905.1). Taxonomy (GTDB): domain Bacteria; phylum Actinomycetota; class Acidimicrobiia; order Acidimicrobiales; family RAAP-2; genus JBOGGH01. The sequence goes on along the minus strand of JBOGGH010000181.1, from coordinate 545 downwards.
TCGGGTTCAACGCCGGGCACTCGAGCTACCTCTTCCTGTCGAGCCGGCCCGACGTCCGGGTGGTCTCGTTCGACCTCGGCGACCACGACTACGTGGGCCCGGCCAAGGAGCTGATCGACCGCCGGTTCCCGGGTCGCCACGAGCTGGTCCTGGGGGACTCTCGCCAGACGGTGCCCGCCTACGCCGGGGACCACCCGGACCGGCGGTTCGACCTCGCCTTCATCGACGGCGGCCACGACTACGAGGTGGCCCGGGCCGACATCGCCAACTGCCGGGCGCTGGCCACGCCGAGGACGATCGTGCTCATGGACGACCTCCAGCCGGGCCGGGCCTTCGGCGAGGGGCCGGTCCGCGCCTGGTCCGAGGCGGTGGCCTCGGGGGCGGTGGAGCAGACGGCCCTCGTGGAGGAGGGCTTCCCCCTGACCGAGCTGCCGCTCGAATCGGTCGACCCGGACCGGGTGGTCTGGGCGCTGGGGCGCTACCCGGGGGCCTGAGGTCCCGCCGCCCGATGTTGCCGACCCGCCGGGCGCCGCCCGCCGCCCGCC
>JBOGGH010000180.1:0-5767 GCA_050743905.1 Acidimicrobiales bacterium | reverse complement strand
GTGCCGAAGGCCCCGGCGCCGATCGCCCGGCGGGCGGCGGGCGATGTCACGTCGCGCCACACCCAGGCGCCGGCCTGGCGCACCGGTGCCCGCCCGGTGGCCAGCGTGAACAGGCCCAGCGCCGCCGCGGGGTTGGTGCTGCGCTCGTAGCGGGGCAGGCCGGCGGGGTCGGTGACCACCACCATGGTGACGCCCCAGCCGGCCAGGGCCCGCCGCAACGCTCCGACGTTGCGACCCGTGGGCTGGGGCGGGCCCACGAACGACACCGATGCCGCGCCGGCCACCTCCTGGCCGGCCTGCTCGGGCCCGGCCCGCCCGGGGACGCTCTCCGGTCCGGAGCCGCCCACCATGGCGAAGCGCAGGCCGTCGACCGCCTGCCAGGCCTCGGCCGACGACTCCAGCGTGTACGGCGCCGGGTCCACGAGCAGCACCTGGCCCGGGGGCAGGGTGGGGGCCACGCCGGCGAACCAGCGGGGGAGCACCACCCGGCGAGCGGTGAGGGGCACGTCGGGGGCGACGGCCGAGGCCATGGGCACGACCGCCACCGTGGCCACCGCCAGCCCCGCCAAGCCGGCCAGCCCTGCCGCCCACCGAGGGGCAGGCGCCGCCGGTTGGCCGGGAGCCCCGTCCCCCGGCACGTTCCCGCGGGAACGCGCCCCGAGGGCCCGGAGCACCGCCGACCGGGTGCGGTCGAGCACCACGCCCAGCAGCACCGCCGCGCACAGCAGGACGACCGCCATGACGCGGGCGGGGCCGGCGTTCTGGAGCACCGGGACCCGGGCGAGCAGCCGCCAGGGGGTCCAGTACGGCTGGGTGCCGAGGGCCAGGACGCCGGCCACCGCCCCCAGGGCACCGAAGCACCAGAGCCGTCGGTCCCGGTGGAAGGCCACCAGGCCGCAGCCCAGCACCACCAGGAGCCCCGTCCCGAGGTAGGCGCCTGTGGGCAGGCTCGGGCCCTGGTAGCCGGAGATCAGGCGCACGGCCGCCAGGTCCCCGCTGTGCACGACGTGCCACAGGCTGTACAGGGTGACGCCGCCGAAGCCGGGGGGGATGTCCGGCCATACCAGGCCGGAGAGGTGGGCCGGGCCGGCCAGGGCCACCCACGCCGGGTAGGCGAGCAGCACCGTCGCGACCACCGTCGCCGCCCCGAGGCCGCGCGCCGCGTGGGGGGCGCGCGCCACCAGCTCCCCGCGGTGGCCGACGGCGGCGTAGGCGGCCACCAGCGTCACCCCCACCACCCCCACGACCACCACCAGGACGAGGATCTCGGTGCCCACGAAGAACTGCACCACGAGGAGCAGCCCCAGCGCGGCCCCGATCGCCACCGCCCCGTGCCGCTGCCGGACCAGCAGCTCGTCCAAGAGGGCCACCATCAGGGGGAGCAGGGCCAGGGCGGCGGTCATGAGGTGGGCCGAGGCCAGGTTGGTCACCACGAACGGCGAGAACCCGAACACCAGCCCCCCCACGAAGGCCGCCGGCGTCCAGGCCACCCACCGGCACAGCAGCCAGCACATGGTGAGCGCGCCGAGCGCCGGGGTGAGGGTGAACGCCACGTTGAGGGTGGCCACCGGGCCCCAGATCCAGGTGACCGGGGCGAGCGGGACCCCGATGGCCAGCACGCTCGTGTTGGCCAGCACGTCGACCCCCGCCGGGTGGAAGAGGGCGGTGGAGGTGAAGAGGTCGTGCCCGTGCCGGAGGGCGTAGGCCGGCCACTCCAGGAACCACAGGAAGAGGGTGGCGTCGCCGCACCCGCAGGTGGTGGTGGAGGTCGGGTGGGAGGACCAGACCTGCCACCAGAGCACCACCGACAGGGCCAGGTAGGCGGCGAAGGACAGGCCCAACACGGTGGCGGTGCTGCCCGTCCGGCCGCCGGGCACGGGCTCGGAGGGGTCCACGGCTACCGCCCGCCCGGCCTCACGGCGAGAACTGGGAGCCGGCCCGCTCCAGCTCCTGGCGGTACCAGGCGATCGTGGGCGCCAGCCCCTCGGCCAGCGGGCGGAACGCCGGCAGGCCCAGCCGCTCGCGGGCCCGGGTGGGGTCGCTGCGCATCGACCAGATCTCGGTGGGGCGGTCCGGCAGTGCGCCGATCTCCGCCTCGATGGGGTCGCCCATCGCCGCCAGCACGGTCCGGGCCAGGTCCCGCATGGACAGCTCGTCCCCCCCGCCCAGGTTGAACACCTCGCCCTCGATGCCCGGGACGGTGGCGGCGCGCAGGAAGCCGTCCACGAGGTCGTCCACGTAGTTGAGCTCGCGGGTCTGGCGGCCCTGGGTCATGAGCAGCCGCTCCCCGCGCAGCCCCTTCACGATGATCTCGGGGACGACCCGGTCGGGGCTCTGGGCCGGGCCGTAGGCGTTGAACGGCCGCACCACCACCACCGGCCAGCCGCGGCCGCGGTGCAGCATCCGGCAGAACCGCTCGCCGGCGTACTTGCTCACCGAGTACGGCGAGAGCGGGTTCACCGCGTCGTCCTCGTGGAACGGCACGGCGATGTCCCCGTAGACCTCGCTGGTGCTCGTGTACACCATGCGCTCGTAGTCGGTGCGGGCCAGCGCCTGGAGCAGCGCCACCGTGCCGTGCACGTTGGTCTGGATGCACTCGTCCACCCGGTCCCACGACTTGCCCACGTGCGTATAGGCGCCGAGGTGGAAGACGTAGCGCGGCCGGGCGTGCTCCACCAGCGCGGCCATGGCCCCGGCGTCGGTGAGGTTTCCCCCGTGGAGCGTGAGCCGGTCCCGCAGGTCCACCAGGCGCACCGGGTAGACCGACGAGACCGTGCTCGTCAGGGCGTGGACCTGGGCCCCGAGGTCGACGAGACGCCGGGTGAGATGCGATCCGATGAAGCCGGTGGCTCCGGTGACGAGGACGCTCGCTCCGACCAGGTCGTCCATGGCCCCCCTCCTTCCCGCCAGAGTGCGCTCAGCTCGAGCGCGTCCTTGTACGTGTCCATGGACCGCCAGAAGCCGGTGTGGCGGTAGGCGTAGAGCTCGCCGGCCTCCGCCAGGGCGGGCAGCACGTCGCGCTCGAGGTCGTCACCGGCCCAGTGGTCGAAGGCGCGATCGTCCACCACGAAGAAGCCGGCGTTGATCCAGTGGTCGGCCAGGCGCGGCTTCTCCACGAACCGGCGCACCCGCCCGGCCTCGTCCCACTCGAGCGTGCCGTAGGGGGAGGGGAGGGGCACGGCGGTCACGGTCACGGCGCCGCCGTGGCGGCCGTGGAACGCCAGCAGCTCCCCGAGGTCCACCGAGCCCAGGCCGTCCCCGTAGGTGGCCATGAAGGTGGGGCCCAGGACGCCGGCGCAGCCCAGCACCCGCCCGGCGGTGCCGGTGTCCTCGCCGGTGTCCACCACCTCCACCTTCCAGGGCCGTGTGAGGCTCCGGGCGAAGGCGTGGACCAGGTCGGCGCGGTAGCCGGCGGAGAGCACGAACTCGCGGTGCCCCTGCCGGGCGTAGATGTCCATCACGTGCAGGAGGATAGGCGAGTCCCCCACCTCCATCAGGGGTTTCGGCACCTCCAGGGTGTGGGGGTAGGCGCGGGTCCCCTTGCCCCCGCAGAGGATCAACGTCTGCATGCGGTGCCGGCCGGCTGCTCCGGCGGCTCGTCGCGGTGCGGGGGCACTGGCGGCCAGTATACGCAGGGCCCCGCGGGTTCCCCGGCCCCGTGCCAGGGGCTACGGGACCCCCCTGTGCCAGGATGACCCGGTGGCGCAGGACCGGCCGACACAGCCCGCCGGGCCCGCTCCCCGGCTGCCGCGCGCCCCGGGGCTCGACGGCCTCCGGGCGCTGGCCCTGGTGGTCATCATGGCCTTCCACAACGGGTTCGGCTGGATCCCGGGCGGCTTCTACAGCGTGGACGCCTTCTTCGTGCTCTCGGGGTTCCTCATCACCTCGCTGCTGATCGTGGAGGAGCGGGGGTCGGGCACCATCCGGCTCGGGCGGTTCTGGGGCCGCCGGGCCCGCCGGCTGCTGCCGGCCCTCTTCTTCATGGTGGCGGTGCTCGGGCTGCTCCTGGCCGCCTTCCCGCGCCTCCTGGCATGGCCGGACCCGGTGCCCGACACGCTGGCCACCCTCTTCTACGTGGCCAACTGGCACTTCGTGGCCGGCAGCTCGGGGTACTTCGCGGCGGGCGCCGCGCCGTCGCCCCTGCTGCACACGTGGACGCTCGCCATCGAGGAGCAGTTCTACCTGGTGTGGCCGCTGGTGGTGCTGCTGGTGCTCTGCGGGGCGACCCGGCGCGGCCGGGCCCGCCACCGCGCCCACCACCCCCGCCGCCGCCTCCGGCTGCTCGGCGTGCTCTCGGTGGCCGGCGCCCTGGGCTCGGCGGCGTGGATGTGGTGGCTGACCGACGACGGGGCCAGCCTGAACCGCGTCTACTACGGCACCGACACCCGGGCCCAGGCGCTGCTGGTGGGGGCGGTGGCGGCGGTGGCGCTGGCGCTGCTGCGCGACCGCACGGGCTCGGCGGCGGCGCGCCGGGCCGGAGGCGCCCTGGCGGTGGCCGGGCTGGCCGGCACGGTGGCCGTGTGGCACCTGGTCCCCGAGGCGTCCGGCCTGGCCTTCCGGGGTGGGTTCCTCCTGGCCTCGGTGGCCGCCGCCGCCATCGTGGCCGGGGTGGTCCTCTCGCCCGCCGGGCCGGTGGCGCGGGCCCTGGCCGTGCGGCCGATGCAGTACGTGGGGAGGATCTCCTACGGCGCCTACCTCTGGTACTGGCCGGTCATCCTGATCGTCACCACACAGCGCCTCCACGTGGGTGGCTTCTGGCTCTTCGCCTGCCGGGTGGCCGTGACCCTCGCCCTGGCCGCGATCTCCGCCAGGTTCGTGGAGATGCCCGTCCGGCGGGGGAGCCTGCCGGGGTGGCGGGCCCTGGTGGGGGCGCCGGCCGCCGCCGGCCTGGCGCTGGCGTTGGTGGTGGTGTCCACCGGGATCCAGCCGCCGGCCCAGGCCTCGACCACGGTGCTCGAGCACCCCGTCCGGCCCGGGGACGTCCGGGTGCTGCTGGTGGGCGACTCGATGGCCGGGAGCCTCGGCGCCACGCTGGCACCGTACGCGGCGCGCCACGGCGTGGACCTGGTCAACGAGGGGCACCCGGGCTGCGGCGTCACCACGGACGCGGAGTACGACCTGCTGCTGTACCACTCCACACCGGGCGCCCCCTGCCGGCTCGGCGACCCCTCGGCGCTGCTGGACGCCTGGCAGCGGTACGTGGACGAGTACCGCCCGCAGGTGGTGGTCTACCTGGCCCGGATCGACATGTTCACCCAGATCCACGACGGCTCGTGGACCTCGATCGACGGCACCGGCTTCGACCGCTACCTCACCACCCAGCTCCGCCGCGGCCTGCGGGTGCTGGGGTCGCGGGGGGCCCGGGTGGTGGTGACCACCTCCCCGTACTACAACGTCACAGCCGACGGCGTGGTGGACGTGGCCGAGGACCAGGCAGGCCGCGTGGTGCGCTACGACCGCGTCATCCGGCGGGTGGCCGCCTCGGTGCCCGGCACCACCGTCTACCCCCTGGCCAAGCTGGTGGACCCCGCCGGCACCTACCAGGAGACGGTGGACGGGGTGTCCATGCGCTGCTCGGACTTCGTGCACTTCAGCACCACCGCCGGGCAGGTGATCGCCCCGCACCTGCTGCCGGCGCTGGTCCGGCTCGGGCGCACCGCCCACGTGGCCCCGCCGGCCCACGCGCCCCCCGACCCGCCGCTGGTCCCCGCCTGGTACGACAAGCTCCAGTGCGGCCAGTCGTGAGCCCGGGGCCGTCGTCGTCGTG
>JBOGGH010000179.1:0-5775 GCA_050743905.1 Acidimicrobiales bacterium | reverse complement strand
GCCCGGGTGGCCGTGACGAGCTGGCTCAGCCCGCCGGCCAGGAGGCGACGGCCCACGGTGGCGAAGCCGGCCGCCGCGAACAGCCGCCGCAGCGCCGGCCAGTCCGGCAGGTAGGCGGTGGAGCGGGGGAGGTAGTGGTAGGCGTCGGCGTCCGAGAGCAGGCCGCCCAGGGCCGGGACGGCGTGCTCAAACCAGAGGTGGTAGCCGGCGAGCAGCGGTCCCGGGGGCGGCGCCGCCACCTCCAGCACGGCCACCCGGCCGCCGGGCCGCAGCACCCGCGCCGCCTCGGCCAGCGAGCCGGCCAGGTCGGTGACGTTCCTGAGCGCGTACCCGCACACCACGCCGTCGAGCGCGCCGGTGGCCAGCGGCAGCTTGGCGGCGTCCCCCTGGGCGGCGGCGCCGGCGTGGCCGGCGGCGAGCATGCCCAGGCTCAGGTCCACGCCCACCGTCCGGTAGCCGTGGCGGCGGGCCAGGGAGGCGAGGTCGCCCGTGCCGCAGGCCAGGTCGAGCACCGCCGAGCCGGGCGGGAGCCCGAGCGCGTCGACGGCGGTCCGGCGCCAGCCCCGGTCGAGGCCGAAGGTCATGAGCCGGTTGACGAGGTCGTAGCGGGGGGCGATGGTGTCGAACATCGCCCGCACCCGGGCGGTCTTCTCGTCCCCGGTCGGCAGCTCCCCCTGCTGGCGTCCCCTGGTCCCGGTGCGCACCGACGGCCGCCGGGCCCCGCCTAGCGGAAGTACCGGTAGACCACCTGGGCCACGCAGGCGGGCTTGGGCTTATCGCGGATCTCCACCGTCAGGTCCAGGACCACCTGCACACCCCCGTCCACCTCCTGGGCCTCGGCCACCGCCACCCCCATGCGGATCTCCGAGCCCACCGGGACCGGGGACGGGAAGCGGACCTTGTTGCAGCCGTAGTTGACGCCGAGGCGTGCCCCCTCCACCTTCCACACCTGCTGGAGGAGGGTGGGAGCCAGCGAGAGGGTCAGGTAGCCGTGGGCGATGGTCCCGCCGAACGGCCCGTCCTTGGCGCGCTCGGGGTCCACGTGGATCCACTGGTGGTCGCCGGTGGCGCCGGCGAAGAGGTCCACCCGGGCCTGGTCCACCAGCAGCCACTCGCTGTAGCCGAGGTCCGTGCCGACCAGGGCCTTGAAGTCGTCGATGGTGTAGGCCTTCGGGCTCACTGGTTGCTCCTCGATCGGCGGCGGCAGGCGGGGTCCGTCCGGCCTCCCATCGCACGATAGACCGGCGGCGCTCCGGGGCCCCAACCGGCAGCCCCGCCCCGCCCGCGCCGGCGCCGGCGACGGCGACGGCCGAGGTCAGCGGAACCAGACGCGCTGGTACTCGCGGCTCTGGGGGTGCAGCAGCAGGGCCACCAGGAGGCCGGCGAAGAGGAGGTTGAGCAGGCCGCCGATGCTGCCCCCGGCCACGAAGAAGATCACCTGGGCCAGCAGATAGAGGCAGGAGAGCACCACCGCCGACCAGTAGCCCCACTTCCTGTCGTTGGCGATCCCGTAGGCGGCGACGGCCAGGAGCACCAGTACCAGCGAGAGGCCGGCCCCCAGTACCAGGAAGGTGAGGACGGCCAGCGCGGCGTTCAGGTAGGAGAACAGCACGGCGCCCTGGAGCGTCTGCGGCTGGGACTTGTCGATCCACCGGCCCTGGGGCACCCCGTGATTCTGCCAGCCGCGGGCCGGCGGCGGGGATCGCTACGCTGCGATCGCATGGGCACCGCTTCCCGGCCCCCGATGGACCACCACCACCGGGACGTCCAGGCCGGGGGAGCGAGAGCCGCTGTGTTCGGCATCAGTGACGGACTGGTGACCAACGTCTCGCTCATCCTGGGCGTGGCCGGCGCGCACCCGGCCGGCACCGTGGTCCGGCTCACCGGCCTGGCCGGCATGGTGGCCGGGGCCTTCTCCATGGCCGCCGGCGAGTACGTCTCCATGCAGGCGCAGCGGGAGCTCCTCCAGCGCGAGCTGGAGGTGGAGCGCCAGGCGCTGCGGCACGACCCGGAGACCGAGCAGCGCGAGCTGGCTGCCATCTACGTGGACCGCGGCGTGGAGCCGGCGATGGCGCGGGAGCTGGCCGGCCGGATGATGCGCGACCCGGAGGTGGCGCTCGAGACCCACGCCCGCGAGGAGCTGGGCATCAGCCCGTCCCGCCTGGGCTCGCCGCTCCAGGCGGCGGCGTCCTCGTTCGTGACCTTCGCCCTCGGTGCCCTGCTGCCCCTGCTGCCGTGGCTGGTGACGTCGGGGACGGCGGCCGTGCTGGCGACCGTGGTGGTGGGCGCCGTGGCGTCGCTGGCGGTGGGCGCCGTCCTGGGCGCGTTCACCGGCCGGTCGGTGGCGCGCTCGGCCGGTCGGCAACTGCTGCTGGCGGCGATGGCCGCCGCCGTCACCTACGGCATCGGCCGGCTGGTGGGGGCGTCCGGGGCCTGATCGCCCGCGGGCGCGGCTGGCCGTGCAGGTGGCGGGCGCCGGCGGGCTTGCGTCAGCCGGCGGGCGCGCCGTTCTCAGGCGTCGGCGGGGATCTCGCCGGCGTAGGCCCGGTCGACGTGGTGGACGGTGAAGCCGAGCGAGCGGTAGAGGGCGAGCGCCGGCTCGTTGTCGCCGTCCACGTAGAGCATGCCCACGCCCACACCGCCGGCCGCCAGGTGGTCCAGGCCGGCCACCGCCAGCACGCGGCCGAGCCCGCGCCGGTGGTGGTCGGGGTCCACGGCGATGACGTAGATCTCCCCGAGCACCGGGTCGGCGTCCCGGTGGATCTTCGTCCAGCAGAACCCGGCGAGGTGCCCGGCGTCCTCGGCCAGGAGGAAGCCGGCGGCGTGGAACCACGGCTGGGCCTCCCGCTCCCGGACCGCGGCCAGGTCCCAGCCGCCCTGCTCGGGATGGCCGGCGAAGGCGCGGTTGTTCACCGCCAGCCAGGCTGCCTCGTCCCGCCCGGGCCGGAAGGGGCGGAGGGCCACCCCCGGCGGGGGAGGGGCGTCGCGCACCTCCGGTGGGAGGGGTAGGGGGACCCGGAGCTGGAGGAGGTCCCGCTCGGGCGCCAGGCCCACCACCGCCGCGTCGCCGTCCTGGCGGGTGGTGGCCATGGGGGCCCAGTAGCGCAGCCGGCCGCCGCCGCGCTGGCGGACCTCGGCCACGGTGGCCTCCAGGATCGCCCGGGCCGGCGGTCCTGTGTCCCGGGCGTCCGGGTCCACCACGACCTCCACCGACCAGCCGTCCGGGGCCCGCAGGAGATGGCCGTAGCCGGTGAGCGCGCCGGCGGGGTCCCGGTCCCGGCGGGCGAGCACGGGCACGAGCCGTTCGTGGCGGCCGGCGTCGAGGTCGACCCGGTGCTGCTCGTCCAGCGGGGGGTGGCCGTCGGCGTCGGCCGCCCGGTCCAGCAAGCGGTCGACCCCGGCCAGGTCCCGGGCGGACAGGGAGCCTCCCACCGCCACCCGGTCGCCGCGCATCGGAGCGAAGGCTAACGCCGTGCCCGGCGGACCGGCCCGCCCGCCGGTGGGGCCGTGCCGGTGGTCCCGGTTAGCCTCCGGCCCATGGCCGGGCCGCGATCCCCCAAGGGCCGGGCGAAGGTCGTGATGGCGCGCCTCGCCGAGGCCTACCCGGGCTCGGCCCGGGAGCTGTGCGCGCTCGACCACCACAACCCGTACGAGCTGTTGGTGGCCACGATCCTCTCGGCCCAGTGCACCGACGTCCGGGTCAACATGGTCACGCCCGCCGTCTTCGCCGCCTACCCCGGCCCGGAGGCGCTGGCCGGCGCCGACCCGGTCGAGCTGGAGGCGCTCGTCCGCTCCACGGGCTTCTTCCGGGCCAAGGCGGCCAGCCTGATCGGGATGGCGCGCGGGGTGGTGGAGCGCTTCGGCGGCGAGGTGCCCGAGGCGCTGGACGACCTGGTGACCCTGCCGGGGGTCGGGCGCAAGACGGCCAACGTGGTCCGCAGCGTGGCCTTCGGCGAGCCGGGCCTGCCGGTGGACACCCACGTGGGCCGCCTGTCGAGGCGGCTGGGCCTGACGGTGGAGCAGGACCCGGTGCGGGTGGAGCTGGCCTTGAACGCCCTGGTGCCCCCGGGGGAGCGGGGGGCGCTCAGCCTGCGGCTCATCCTGCACGGGCGGGCCGTGTGCGTGGCCCGCAACCCGCGATGCACCTCCTGCCTGCTGGCCGACGTGTGCCCGAAGGTGGGGGTGGCGTTGCCGCCCGCCGGCCGCCAGCGGGGGTAGCCGTCACGGGGCTCGGGTTGCAAACGAGGCGCAGCGAGGTTTGTTTCACAGGCTCAGCCAATACATTTCTTACGAATCTCCTGTTCAGGAAGTTACCGCGACGGAGCTTTTTTCCGAGCGATGTTGTAGACTCGTCCCCAAGGAACCGGTTCCCGCCCAGGTTCCACAGGAGAGCAGTGCTCGGGGATCCGCCGCCTGAGCCGCTCGCACGACGGCGCCCCTCGGGGCGCCGTCGTCGCGTGTGCTGGCGGCGGGCGCACAGGAGGTAGCACTGTGGGTGTTACCCTGGGACCGTGGTGACGAAGCGCTCGGTGTCGCTGCCGGACGAGGTGGCCGGTGCGGTGGAGGCCGCCGCCCGCGAGGACGGGGTCTCGTTCAGCGCCTGGCTGTCGATCGCCGCCGAGCGCCAGCTCCGGGTGCGCCAGGGCCTGCGGGGCGTGGCCGCCTGGGAGGCCGAGGCCGGCGACCTGACGGCCGAGGAGATCGCCGCCGGCGAGGCGCTGCTGGCCAGGCTGCTGTCGGGCGTGTCCGGGATGGCGTCGCGGGTGCGGCGGCGATGACGGTGCCGCCGGCCGTGCGGCGGGCGCGGCAGGTGCGGCGGGTGCGGCGGCGATGACGAAGGCCCGTGAAGGCCTCGTCTACGGCGTGGGGGCGCTGCGGGCGGCGGCCCGGGGCGACCGCATGGTGTGGGCCGTGCACCGGGCGGCGCTGGCCAACGGCCTGGTGCCCGTGGTGCCGGCGGCCGCCGTGGCCGAGGCGTTCCGCACCGAGGCCCGTGGCGACCGGCTGGGGGACCTGCTGGATGGCGCCGTGGTGGAGCCCATGGACGACGGCGAGGCGCGTCGGGCCGGCGAGCTGGCGGCACGGGCGGACACCACCGACCTGGTGGCCGTGGCGACGGCCGTGGCGGCGGCCCGGCGCAACTGTGCCGTGGTGGCCTCCAGGCAGAACGCCCTGCGCAGCGCCTCCGGGCTCCTCGGCCACGAGCTGGTGCTGTACGCGGTCTGAGCGCTACCTCGGCGGGCGGCCGCCGGCTCGCGGTCGCCCCCGGCCGACCGTGCTGCGGTCACCCAACGTCGACGGCGTCGAGGGCCGCGCGCGGGGTCAAGACCGTGAGCCCGCGTCGGTGCAGCCCGGTCAGGTGGGGATCGCCCGAGACGAGAGCGTCGGCGCCGGACCCTTCGGTGAGCGTGACGAGGAAGTCGTCATCGAGGTCCTCCGTGATCGGTTCTCCCGTGGCGGGCAGGCAAGCGGGCGGAAATACCCTCGCCCGAGGTGACTGCGGCGACGAGCACATTGGTGTCGAGGACGAACCGGGGCGGGTCATCCGCCGCTCGCCGTGGCCGACCGCCGGTCATGCCGCACGGCGTGCACGTCGTCCACGGCCTGTGCCAGTGCCGCGTCCTCGCTGAGATCGCTCGATGCCGCCACCCGGGCCAGCAGGGTCCCGAGCGCGCCCCTTGCTGCTTCCGCGTGGCCGCTCCGGAGGTACGCCCGCAGGGCCTCCTCGACGAGGGCGCTCTCCGTCCGTTTCGAGGCCAGTGCGGCCGCCTTCGT
>JBOGGH010000178.1:0-5779 GCA_050743905.1 Acidimicrobiales bacterium | reverse complement strand
AACGCGCGTCGCGCCGAAGAGCACCACCGCCCAGCGGTCTGGATCCTGCCGGGATCGCCACCAGAGGCCGTCCACGTCGCCGAGCGCTCCGGCGAGCGCGGCCGCCCATGGTCGCGTCGTCGGGTAGGTGGCCCTGCCGCCCTCGATCAGGTCCTCCCTCGGCACGTCGAGGCGACGCAGCCCGTCGCCGTCCAGCTTCACCAGCCGGAACGGCCGGGTCGTCACCATGGTGCTCCAGTGCCAGGTCGTGAACTTGCCCAGCATCACGTTCCTCGGCCTGACACTGCTGCCGGCGCGGTCGACGGTGTGGAAGATGGTCTCCGAGGCAGCGGCGTGGTCGTCCTCACCCCCGTAGAGGACCGGCACGAGCGATCGTCCCAGCGTGAGCGGCGAAAACCGGGCCGGGCTCGCCCGCCGCCGGTCGAACTGCGTCGACCCGAACACGTGCGAATGGGCGCGACAGATCCGCAGGCCGGCCGGCCACGTATCGACCCTCGCCCGGTCCGCGATCCATGCCGGTGTGGGTGGCGGTGGACGGAGCACGCTCGGGGCTCACTCGCCGGCGGCGGCTCTCCAGTCGTCTGCCTCGGCGCGTGCGGCCACGACCACGTCGTCGGGCGACTCGTCGAGCACGTCGACCGGCCTGCGCCACGCGAGGAGGTCCGATGGCGTGGTCCACCACAGCGCCCGCTGCCACCCCTGCAACGAGGGAGGGAGCGCGTCGAGGACGCTTTGCACCTGCGGCTTCGGCTGCCCGGTGTCCGGATCGAACTGGAAGCCGGGGAAGACAGCCCTGCCGAGATGGGTGACGGAGAAGATCCGGCCGCTCTCCTGCCACCGGTGCGCGGTGGCTCGGCGGTTCTCAGCCTGCGAACCGGAGAGCTCGGCCACTTGCTCGGAACCGAGAGCCCCGAGCTCTTTCAGGAACCGGTCACGTTCCGCGGCGTTGCGCTGCACCTGCGCGAACCATGCCGGCTGCGGCACGCCCGCCGGCGCGACCGCCGAGAGCACCTCCTCGAACCGGTGCGAGGCAGCAGCCGACGCCTGGGTCGCGCTGAACAGCGTCACCGTGAAATCGGACGTCCCCAGCTTCGCCACGGCGTCGAGGAGCTCCCGGCTGGTGCCGGTGCGACCCGCCATGTCGACCACGACGGGGCCGCCACCTTCGAGAGGGGCCAGCGCCACGTGGTCGAACGACGCCCCACCAAAGAGGAGGTGCAGCGGTGCGGGCAGTGCTCGCTCCACCACGCCGAGGTCCACCTCCCCCCGGTCGTCGGCGACGACCAGCCCCACGACGGGCCCGTCCATCATCGGCCTCCTGAAGTAACGCAAGCAACATCCGTGCAATTCGTCACGTCCGTCATCATAGCCGTCCGGCCGACCCCCTCACCGCACGCTGGCCACGGCCAGCGGCAAGACGCGACCGGCGCCGGCCCGGCGAAGCTCCCGGACCACGACCGCCAGCGTCCACCCGGTGTCCACCTGGTCGTCCACCACGAGGACCGCCTTCCCGGCCACCGGTCCCAGGCCCTCCAGCACGGCCTGCGGGAGCCGGTAGGTGCCCCACACCGCCGCGAGCCGGTGCGCGCTGTTCGTGCGTCCGGCGACGCTCGGCCCGCGGTGCTCCACGACGCCGAGGTACGGGAGCCTCCCGGCCTCGGCGATCGCCTGGGCCAGGCTCACGATCAGCCGCGAGCGCCCGTTCGACCCCACGGCGACCACGGCCGACGGGCGTTCGGGCCACTCTCGCTTCCAGGTCGAGAGCACGGTGACGGCCGCGTCCAGCACGTCACCGGGGACCTCATGGTCGGGGCTCCCGGGATCGAGCAGCTCGCGGATCCGGGTGCCGAGCCCGAGGCCCGACAGCCGGGCAACGGCCCTCCCCTCCTCCGCCGCCTCCTCCGGGGCGATCCTCCCGCCGACCGGCACGCCCAGAGCAGGCATGTTCGCCGGCCAGCGTTTCTTGGCCCCGATGGACACGCCCGGTCGTGAGAGCCGCTCCCTCGCTGCGCCCAACGCCGTCTCGGACACGGCCGCCCCGGCGGACCGACCCAGGCAGTTGTCGCACCGACCGCAGGGAGCGGCGCCAGGATCGTCCAACTGCGCGCGGAGGAACTCCATCCGGCAGCCGCCGGTGGCCACGTAGTCCCGCATCGCCTGCTGCTCGGTGGCCCGGGCGGCTGCTACGCGGGCGTAGCGATCGGCGTCGTAGGCCCACGGCTCACCCGTGGCCTCCCAGCCACCCTGCACCCGGCGGACCGCACCGTCGACATCGAGGATCTTGAGCAGGGTCTCCAGGCGGGTGCGGCTGAGATCGACCAGGGCCTCCAGGGCCGGCGTGCTCATGGCGTCCCCAGCGTCCTTCAGGGCGTCGAGGACCCGCCGGACCCTTGCCGCTGTCGGCAGGCCGACGCTCGCGAAGTACCGCCAGATCGCCTCGTCCTCGGCACCGGGGAGCAGGACCACCTCGGCCCGCTCGGTCGCCCGGCCGGCCCGTCCCACCTGCTGGTAGTAGGCGACCGGGGACTGCGGGGCGCCCAGGTGCACGAGGAAGCCGAGGTCCGGCTTGTCGAACCCCATCCCCAGTGCCGAGGTGGCGACGAGGGCCTTGACGCGGTTCTCCGAGAGCGCCTGCTCGGCCTCCAGGCGCGCCGCCTCGTCCGCCTGGCCCGAGTAGGCGAGCACCTGGTGGCCGGCGCTCCGCAGGATGGCTGCCGTGTCCTCGGCGGCGGCCACGGTGAGCGTGTAGACGATCCCCGAGCCCTCCCAGTCGTCCAGGTGCTCGGCCAACCAGGCCACGCGGTGCGCATGGTCGGGCAACGGCACGACCGACAGGCACAGCGACTCCCTGTCGAGCGAACCCCGCTGGACCAGCACGGGGTCGGTGCCCCCGCCGAGGCCGAGCACCTCGGCCACGTCCTCCATCACCCTCGCGTTCGCCGTGGCCGTGGTGGCGAGGACCGGGGTGCCGCTCGGGAGCTCCGGCAGGAGCGTCCGGAGCCGCCGGTAGTCCGGCCGGAAGTCGTGGCCCCAGTCCGAGATGCAGTGCGCCTCGTCGACCACCAGGAGGCCGCAGTCCGCGGCGAGCGACGGCAGCACGGCGTCCCGGAACCCGGGGTTGTTCAGGCGTTCGGGGGACACGAGCAGGACGTCGACGTCGCCGCGTCGCACCCGGGCGTAGATCTCGCGCCACTCCTCCGTGTTCGACGAGTTGACGGTAACAGCCCGGATTCCCGCCCGGTCGGCGGCGGCGATCTGGTTGCGCATGAGGGCGAGGAGCGGCGACACCAGGACGGTGGGGCCGGCACCCCGGCGGCGCAGCAGCGCCGTCGCGACGAAGTAGACCGCCGACTTCCCCCAACCCGTCCGCTGGACCACGAGGGCTCGGCGGTGGTGGACCACCAGGGCCTCGATGGCCTCCCACTGGTCGTCGCGGAGGACCGCGCCCGACCCGGCCAGGTGGGCGAGCACATCGGACGCGGCCTCGTGGAGGTCGGCGGCGGCAGCCTCGGGCTCGGCGTCGAGTCGCATGGGGCGGACGATAACCCGGGGTCGTGACAGGGAGCCGAGGGCCGGCCCGAGCCTCCTCCCTGAACGGCAACCGGCCCCCATGGCGCGGCGAAGGCGCCTACCCTCGGGACGGCCGCACGTTGACGGGAGGACGATGAGCAGCGAGACCCTGGAGGGCTGGTGCACCGACCCGTACGCCCGCCACGAGGCCCGCTGGCTCTCGGACGGCAAGCCGACCAAGTTGGTCCGAGACGGTGCCGCCGTCACCTACGACGAGCCTCCCGACGAACCCTTCGTTCGCGTTCCCGAGCTGATCGAGCACGACCCCGTTCCCGGTGGTGGGGATCTGGTGCGGGCGGACGACGCCGAGCGCCGCGGCTCGACGTTCGACCACGACAAGGCCTACATGAGGCAGATGGACGCCGTCTGGTCGGACGGGGCTCCCGACTTCACACGGATCATGAAGGGCGAGCCGTACTGATCGAAGGTCGCCCGCCCGCCTCGGCCGCCGGGGGGTGAGCCGTCGGCGGAGCACCGGTCGGCAAGGTCGAGGGACCGGCCATGTCGTGTCCTGAGCATTGATCAATGTTGATCCCTAATCAATATTGCCACTGCGAAGTTCCGGCCGCCCCGGCCGACGACCGCGACCACCGCCGCCATCGCCATCGCCGCCGCCGCATCTTGACACTGCCACCGCGGTCTGTATTCTTTACCTATGAACATAGATAAAGGGACCGACGGCGACCCGGGTGCCCCCCCGCCCGGGACCGGCGGCGGCGCGACACCGGGCGAACAGGCAGGGACCACGTCGCCGATCGTGTTCCGGCTGGACCCCGCCTCGGGCGTGCCCACCTACCTGCAGCTCGTGCACCAGGTGGAGCACGCGCTGCGGCTCGGCTACCTCGCGGTGGGCGACCAGCTCCCCAGGGTCCGGGACGTGGTCGCCTCGCTGGCCATCAACCCGAACACGGTGCTGAAGGCCTACCGGGAGCTGGAGACCAAGGGCCTCACGGTGGGCCGGCCCGGCCAGGGCACGTTCATCCGGGCGAGCCTGGGACAGGTCGCGCTCCCCGAGCTGACGGGGCTCCGGCGTTCCCTGCAGGGATGGCTGGCCGCGGCCGACACCGCCGGGCTGGACGAGGACGGGATCGTGGCGCTGTTCACCAGCGTGGTGCGGGATTTCCATGAGCGCCGCCGCGGGCGGCGCTCCCCGGGCGGCGCCCCGGAAGGTTCGGCGGGGGGATCGGGGGACGGCCCGACGGGCGACCGGGCGGGCGGCGACGTGGAGGGGGTGGCATGAACGTCGTGGAGGCGAGCGGCCTCGGCAAGCGCTACGGCGGCACCCGGGCGCTGCGCGACTGCTCGCTCGCCGTGCCCGCGGGGCACGTGGCCGCCCTGGTCGGCCCGAACGGCGCCGGCAAGAGCACCCTGCTGAACCTGGCGGCCGGCCTGTCGAGCCCGTCCGAGGGAGCGCTCACCGTGCTCGGGGGGCACCCGCCCGGGTCCCCCGCCGCCCTGGACGGGATCGCCTTCGTGGCCCAGGACACGCCGCTGTACCGGACGCTGTCGGCGGGGGACATGCTCCACCTCACCCGCAACCTGAACCGGCGCTTCGACCACGCCTACGCCGAGGCCCGGCTCGCCGAGCTGGGCATCCCGCTGAAGCGGAAGGCGGGCCGCCTCTCGGGGGGCCAGCAGGCGCAGCTCGCCCTGACCCTGGCGCTGGCCCGACGGCCGCGGCTCCTGGTGCTCGACGAGCCGGTGGCGATGCTCGACCCCATCGCCCGGCACGACTTCATGGCCACGGTGCTGGCGGCGGCGGCCGACGGCGGCGTCTCGGTCCTGCTGTCCTCGCACGTGCTCGCCGAGCTGGAACGGGTGGCCGACTACCTGGTCCTCATGTCCCAGGGCCGCGTGCAGATGGCCGGCGAGGTGGACGACCTCCTGGACGGCCACCGCATGCTGACCGGCCCGGCCGCCGAGGCCGAGGCGTACGCCGGACAGCCGGTGGTGCACGCCCGGCGGGCCGAGGCGCAGGCGCACCTGCTGGTCCGGGCCACCGCGGACGACCCGGTGCCGCCCGGCTGGGAGGCGCACCCGGTGGGCCTGGAAGAGCTGGCCCTGGCCTACCTGCGCGAGCCCCACGCCGCCGCGCTGCCCGGTCCGGCACGTCGCCGGGAAGCCGGGCCCCCGGGGGTGGCGGGGTGAGCGCGCCGACCGCCCCGACTGCTCCCACCGTGCCGGCCGTGCCGGCCGCGCCCAGCCGGCC
>JBOGGH010000177.1:0-5791 GCA_050743905.1 Acidimicrobiales bacterium | reverse complement strand
GAGCAGCCCCGCCACCGCCCCGGGGCGGGCGGGCGGCGAGGGGGGCGGCGGCCCGGCGGAATGGCGGCCCGCCCGTCGGGTAGTCAACAATGCATGGCCATGAACGTCGTCGTCTGCGTGAAGCAGATCCCGGATCCGGCGGCCCCAGGGTCGCTGGATCCCACCACCCACACCCTCGACCGCTCGGGGAAGCTCATCCTCGACGACTCGGACTCCTACGGCGTGGAGATGGCGCTCCAGCTCGCCGGGAACGTGGAGGGCGGCGAGGTCACGCTGGTGTCCATGGCGCCCAACGGCGAGACCTCGGGGCTCCGCACGGCGCTCGCCATGGGGGCGGCCAAGGCGCTGCTCGTGAGCGACGAGGCGCTGGCCGGGTCGGACGCCCTGGCCACGGCCAAGGTGCTGGCGGCGGCGATCCGGCGCGCCGAGCCGGACCTGGTGGTGGCGGCCACCGAGTCGACCGACGGGTACACCGGCACGCTGCCGGTGCAGGTGGCCGAGCTGCTGGGCCTGCCGTCGGTCACGTTCGCCAAGAGCGTGACCACGGACGGGAGCAGCATCAAGGTGGAGCGCCAGACCGAGGCCGGCTACGACGACGTGGAGTGCCCGCTGCCGGCCGTGGTCACCGTGACCGCCGGCGTGGTGGAGCCGAGGTACCCGTCGTTCAAGGGGATCATGGCCGCCAAGTCCAAGCCGGTGGACATCCTCACCGTGGCCGACCTGGGCATCGACGCCTCGCAGGTGGGCGCCGGCGGGGCCGGGCAGGAGATCGTGGAGGTGGCGGAGGCCGAGGCCCGCTCGGCCGGCGAGATCGTGGTGGACGAGGGCGACGGCGCCCAGCGCGTGGTGGCCTTCCTCGAACAGGTCAAGGTGATTTGAGATGGCGATCGACAAGGTCTGGGTGCTGGCCGAGGCGGGGGACTCGGGTCCCGCGCCGATCACGCTGGAGCTGCTGACCGAGGCCCGCGCCGTGGCCGGCACCGTGGAGGCGGTGGCCTGGGGCCCGGACACGGCGTCGGCGGCGGCCACGCTCGGCGAGTACGGCGCCACCACCGTCCACGACGTGGGGGACCTCGGGGGCGCCCTGCCCGGCGTGCCGGTGGCGGCGGCCATCGCCCAGCTCGTGGCCGACGGCCAGGGGCCCGACGCCATCCTCGTGCCCGCCACCTACGACGGCCGGGACGTGGCCGGGCGGCTGTCGGCCAGGCTCGACCGCCCGGTCCTGACCAACATCACCGGCCTGGTGGCCGGGGACGGGCTCCGGACCCAGCACCCGGTGTTCGGGGGGTCGCACATCGTGACGGCGCGGTTCACCGGCGAGGGCCCCGGCATCTACGTGATCCGGGCCAAGTCGTTCGCCGCCGAGCCGTCCGGCGGCGCCCCGGCCCAGGTGGTGGCGGCCCCGCCGCCGGAGACCGGCGCCACCGACGGGGCGCGGATCGTGGACCGCCACGTGGAGGCGCGCCGCGGCCCGAAGCTGGACGAGGCCACGGTGGTGGTCTCCGGCGGGCGGGGCCTGGGCGGGGCGGAGCACTACGCCCTCATCGAGGAGCTGGCCGGCCTGCTGCACGGCGCCGCCGGTGCCTCGCGGGCGATCGTGGACGCCGGCTGGGTGCCCTACTCCCACCAGGTGGGACAGACCGGCAAGACGGTGAAGCCCACCGTCTACCTGGCGTGCGGGATCTCCGGGGCCACCCAGCACCTGGTGGGGATGAAGGGCTCCAAGAACATCGTCGCCGTCAACAAGGACCAGGAGGCGCCGATCTTCTCGGTGGCCGACCTCGGGATCGTGGGCGACGTGCACAAGGTGCTCCCCGCCCTGATCGAGGCGCTCAAGGGCCGGGGGTAGGCCCCGGGGCCCGGCGGCCCGGGGGTCAGCGGCTGCCGCCCGCGGCGGCGGCCGGGGTGGAGGGCGGCGGCCCGCCCGCCCCCGGTGTGGGGGCGTCCAGCGCCTGGACGATGAGCGAGGCGTAGTACTGCGCGCCCTGCGGGTTCAGGTGGACGCCGTCTGTGTAGAAGTACTGGGGCGTGGACGCGCTGTCGGCGTACCAGTTCACGAGGGTCACGTTGGGGCGGGACTGCGCCACGGCGGCGATGGTGGCGTTCACCTCTGTCTGCCATGTCTTGGGGACCCGGGTGTTGACGAGCACGACCTTCTTCATGGGCGGCAGCGAGCCCAGGAGCGCGTCGAGCTGTGTGGTGGTGTAGGGCCCGTTCGTCCCGAGCTCCAGGACCAGGCGTGTCCCGATGTCCCCGGCGGCCAGCAGCGAGCCCACTGTGGCCTGCACCTGTGTCAGGTGCTGGCCCACCTTGGCGTCGATCACGATGCCCGGCAGCATCTGCTGGAGGTAGGGGGCGGCGTCGATCATGATCGAGTCCCCGATGGCGGTCACGCCCTGGCCGGCCGGCGGCGGGGCGGCCGTGGTGGTGGTGGCGCCGGCGGCCGTGGAGCCGGCGGTGGCCGCCGTGGTGGTGGTCGTGGCCTGGTGATGGGCCGGCGGCAGCACGTTGTGGACGTGGGGGGCGGCGTTCACTACCGGCACCGCCACCAGGCCGCTCAGCCCCACCAGGCAGATGGCGGCGTTGGCCGTCACGGCGCCGGTCACCGCCCACTCGCCGGGCCGGAGCTGCGGCGGCCACGTCCACCGGTGGTCGCGGATCCGCTGCCACACGCGGCCCAGCGCGCCGTGGCGCACCGGCTCCTCCACGTACCGCCACGAGAGGGCGGCGAGGCCGATGCTGGCGGCCACCTGGAGCGTGGCCCGCAGGACGTCGGGCGCGGCGTTGAGCGGCGTGGTGAGGACGATGACCGGGTAGTGCCACAGGTAGATGCCGTAGGAGCGCTCGCCCACCCAGCGCAGCGGCTCCCAGCCGAGCCAGCGCCCTAGCCGCGCCCCGGGGTGCACCACCACCGCGGTGACCAGCGCGGTCAGGACCGCCAGGAGCGCCAGCCCGCCGCGGTAGAGGAAGGCGCTGTACTCGCTCGTCTGCCAGAACATGACGAAGATCCCCACCAGGGCCACCACCCCCACGGCGTCCAGCAGGCGCCGGGCGCCGGCGGTCACCGGGGGGAAGGCGCGGTCGCGCGGCAGGGCGAGCGCCAGTGCCGCCCCGATCAGGAGGGCGAAGGCGCGCGTGTCGGTGCCGTCGTAGACGCGGGTGGGATCCGTGCCGGGGCCGTAGAGCGCGGCCATCGCCACCGCCGACCCGGCCGCCATCACCAGGGTGATGGCGATCAGCGCCCGGCGGTTGCCCACCCACGTGAGCCCGGCCAGCACCAGGAACGGCCACACCAGGTAGAACTGCTCCTCGATGGCGAGCGACCAGAGGTGGCCGAGGGGCGAGGGGGGGCCGAAGGCGGCGAAGTACGAGACGTGCTGGAAGATGAACCACCAGTTCGAGTAGTAGAAGATGCCCGGCAGGAGGTCGCTCCGCAGGGCCGGGAGCTGGGCGCGGTCGAAGAGGGTCACCCACCCGGTGACCACGAAGAGCATCACGAAGAGCGCGGGGAGCAGCCGCCGGGCGCGGCGCAGCCAGAACCGGGGCAGGGCGATGCGCCGGCGCCGGCGGTACTCGGCCACGAGCAGGTCGGTGATGAGGTAGCCCGAGAGCACGAAGAAGACGCCCACCCCGAGCAGCCCCCCCCGGGCCCAGGAGAACCCGAGGTGGAAGACGATGACGGCCAGCACGGCGATGGCCCGCATGCCGTCCAGCCCGGGGACGTAGCTGCCTGTGCCTTCGACCGGCTTAGGCACCCGACCGTGCTCCGCTGGCGAGGCGCCCGCAGGGGCGAGATGGCGTGGCGATCACTTCCGTGGTGTCTGGCGTGGCTGGTACTGGGCTACCGCGCCATTGTGGCACGCCGCTCCGGCCGCCGGTCAGACCAGGGGCCAGGGGTAGGGCGGCCATGTGCGGTCCTCGTCCGGCGCCGGCAGCCGGCCGTCGCCCGCCAGGGTGGCCGCCCGCTCCATCAGCGCTTCGGCCTCCCCGGGCCCGAGCAGCCGGCGGAGCTCGGGGGACGCGCCCCGCGCCGCCAGGCGCGCCACGCCGGCGGCCACGGGGGGTGGGAGCGGCTCGCCGGCGAAGTCCCAGATCACCGTGCGCAGCTTGGGCTCGGCGTGGAAGGCCAGGCCGTTGTCGATGGCCCACAGCCGCCCCTCGGCCAGGAGGACGTGGCCGCTCTTCCGGTCGGCGTTGTTGGCCACCACGTCGAAGGCGGCGATCGCCTGCAGCGTGGGGTGCCACCGCGGCTCCTCGCGCAGGGTGAAGTAGTGCGACGTCCCGTCCTCGGGCACCAGCCGCTGCACCGAGCCGGGCCCGTAGGGCCCGTCGGCGCGGGCCACCGTCAGCGGCACCACGCCCAGGCCGAGCTCCTCGGAGAGCACGTACGCCGCCACCTCCCGGCGGTGCAGGCCCTCGGGGAAGTCCCAGAGGCGCCGCTCGCCCCGGGCCGGCTTGTAGACGGCGAGCTGCTCCACCCCGTCCAGCTCGCAGGTGACGAGCAGCGTCACGTTGGAGCTGCCGGCGATCCGCCCGTGCACGGTCATCCCGCCCCCCGCCAGCACCCGTGCGACCGGGGGCGGCCCGCCGCCGGTCGCGGCGCTCACGTCACGGGCGGGCGGTGGCCGTTGGTGCGGGGGCAGTCGTGTCCGGACGGGTCGAGCGGGAGCCCGCACAGCGGGCACGGCGGCCGCCCGGCCTCCACGAGCCGGGTGGCCCGGATGGCGAAGGCCGCCGCCTGCTCCCTCGTCACCAGCACGCGCGCCACCTCGCCCGAGGCCCCCAGCTCGTCCTCGTCCTCGTCCACCTCGACCACGCCCTCGAAGACGACCTCGTCCTCGTCGTCGTCCTCGCTGACGGCGCCCGCCTCCTCCATCACCACCACCAGCCGGTCGAGATCCTTGTCGTAGGAGACGCCGATGGTGCCCACCGCCCATGCCGGCTCCACGTCCACGTCGAAGTCGAGGTCGTCCGGGAGGTGCCCGGGCCGGCCGAGCTCGCGCACGATCCGGGCCAGGTAGCTGGCCAACACCGCCACCTGCTGCTTCTCCACCTTCACGGTGAGGGCCGCCGGGCCCTGGGCGGCGTGGAGCAGGAAGACGCGCTGGCCCACCGGGCCCACGGTGCCCACGGTGAAGCGGTCCGGCACGTCCATGTCGAGGGCCGGGCTCACGACAGCGCCAGCTCGGCCAGGCTCGACGTGGAGTTGACGCAAAGCACGTGCGGCCCGGCGGGGCCGTAGAGGAGCGCGGTCACCGAGCACGGGGAGACCACCAGGCGCTGGAAGAGGTCGAGCGGCACGCCGGCGGCCCGGGCCACCACGGCCTTGATCGGGTCCGCGTGGGACACGGCGACCACCGCCCGGCCGGGGTGCGCGGCCACCAGCCGCAGCACCGCGTCGTGGCAGCGGGTGGAGAGCTCGGCGAACGACTCGCCGCCGGGGAAGCGGAACCCGGACGGCCACTGCTGGACGATGGGCCATGTGCGGGTCCGGGCCAGCCGGTCCAGGCGCCCGCCCGTCCACCGGCCCATGTCGGCCTCGAGGAGCCCCTGCTCGGTGCGCACCCGCAGGCCGAGCGCCCGGGCTATCGGCGCCGCCGTCTCGCGGGTGCGCTCGAGCGGCGAGGCGTAGACGGCCACCGGGCGGGGTGTGAGGTCGGCGATCCGCCCGGCCACGCGGTCGGCCTGGGCGCGGCCCTCGTCGCTCAGGTGGAGGCCGCCGGACCGCCCGGGCAGCAGGTTCCCCGTGGTGGGGGTCCGGCCGTGGCGCACCAGGAGCACCAGGGTGGGC
>JBOGGH010000176.1:0-5819 GCA_050743905.1 Acidimicrobiales bacterium | reverse complement strand
GTCCGTCATCCGGCGGCCGTCCCGTCCGGCGCCCCGTCCGGCGCCCCGTGCACTGCCCGCCCGGCAGTCTCGCCGCCGGCACCCTCGTACCGGTCGAGCCACCGGTCCACGAGCGCCCGCAGCTCGCTGTGGCCGGTGGTGAGCCCGAGCGCCTGCTCGATGCCGATGATGCGGGACAGGCCGGTCATCACCACCGGTGCGGCGTCGCGGGGGAGCGCCCCGGGGTCCACGCCGTAGGCGTCGAGGATCCGGGCCATCGCCTCGCCCTGGAGCCGGCGGAACTGGTGGCCGAACGCCGCCAGCTCGGCCCGGATGGCCTTGCGGTGGTTGGCGAGGGCGGTGAGCTCCATCGTGAGGAGGATCCCCTTCGGGTCCGTGCTGAGCTCCCACAGCGCGCGGAGCGGCCGGTCGGACGCGAGCGCCCGCGCCTGGCGCTCGAGGTTCTGCTCGGCGCCCCGGCGGACGAGGGCGAGGAAGAGGTCGTCCATGGTCCGGAAGTAGTAGTGGACGAGCTGGGGCTTCTGCCCGGCCCGCGCGGCCACGCGCCGGGAGGTCACCGCGGCGTAGCCCTCCTCCACCATGAGCAACAGCGCGGCGTCCAGCAGCGTCGCCCGGGTGGCGGAGCCCTCGGTCCCGATCCGGCGTCCGGTGGTCATCGCGACGTGGATTGTCCCATGCCGTTCCCGGTGCCCGCCGCCGCGGGACGGTGCTTCGTCATGGGTGGAAACGCCCTTCTCCATCTACGAGACTCATGCTATCCTCCTGGCGCGGACCGGATCGCCGCAAGGAGCAGGAGCACGCGCATGGCCCACTTCACCAAGCCCCCCGAGGGCTCCTGGACGGAGCACTTCGGCCTGGACACGGGTCCCGTGTCCTACGACGACTCGGTCACGCCGGCCTTCTACGAGCTGGAGCGCGACGCCGTGTTCCGCCGCTCCTGGCTGAACGTGGGGCGGGTGGAGCAGCTCCCGCGGAAGGGGAGCTACTTCACCAAGGAGCTGGACGCGGCGCGCACGTCCGTGGTGGTGGTGCGGGACATGGACGGCACGGTGCGCGCCTTCCACAACATCTGCCGCCACCGGGGCAACAAGCTGGTGTGGCAGGACTACCCGAGGGAGGAGACGAGCGGGTTCTGCCGGCAGTTCACCTGTAAGTACCACGGCTGGCGGTACGGCCTGCAGGGCGACCTCACCTTCGTCCAGCAGGAGTCGGAGTTCTTCGACCTCGACAAGGCGAGCTATGGCCTGGTGCCGGTCACGGCGGAGGTGTGGGAGGGGTTCGTCTTCGTCACCTTCGACCCGGAACCGCAGCCGTTGCGGGAGTACCTGGGACGGCTGGGGGCGGGCCTGGAGGGCTACCCGTTCCACCTGATGACCCAGAAGCACACCTACCGGGCCGAGGTGGGCAGCAACTGGAAGCTCTTCGTGGACGCCTTCATGGAATTCTACCACGCACCCGTCCTGCACGCGAAGCAGTCCGTCTCCGGGGAGTCGGCCAAGCTGCAGGGCTACGGCTACGAGGCGCTGGCCTACGACATCGACGGACCGCACTCGATGGTGTCCTCGTGGGGGGGCATGGCCCCGCCCAAGGACCCCGCCATGGTGAAGCCGATAGAGCGCGTGCTGCGCAGCGGCCTGTTCGGCGTGTGGGACGCACCGGACGTCGGCCCGCTGCCCGCGGGGGTCAACCCGTCGCGGCACCCGGCGTGGGGGGTGGACTCGTACCTCTTCTTCCCCAACTTCATGCTGCTGATCTGGAAGCCGAACTGGTACCTCACGTACCACTACTGGCCCACGTCGTACAACACCCACGTCTTCGAGACGTCGCTGTACTTCGTGCCCCCGGCCAACGCCTTCGAGCGGCTGCAGCAGGAGCTGGCGGTGGTGACCTTCAAGGAGTACGGGCTCCAGGACGGCAACACGCTGGAGGCCACCCAGTCCATGGTGGAGTCCGGCGCCGTGGCCGAGTTCCCCCTCTGTGACCAGGAGATCGCCCTGCGCCACCTGCACCGGACGGCCCGCGCCTACGTGGCGGCCCACCAGGCGGCCCACCAGGCGGGGGAGCGGGTAGGGGCTCCCGCAGGCGTGCGGGCGGTGTTGTGAGCGGCGCGGCCGGGGCCACGCTGCCCGGGTCCTTCGCCGACCTCGAGCCCTTTGCCGGCTGGGCGTTGCCCAGCGAGCGGGACCGCTTCGCCAAGCGCCTGGCGTCCACCATGGACGAGCTCCAGGCCTTCTACGACGCCGCCTTCCCCCGCCTGGCCGACGGTGCCGACTACCTGCGGGACGTGGCGCTGGAAGGCATCTCGGACGAGGACCGCAACCTCCTCCGGCTGTTCTGCTCGCTCGTCACCGTGTCGTTCCCCGTGGAGGTGTGGCGCCAGCCGCGGGTGCCGGACAGCGGCGCGTCGTCGTTCGACGTCACGGTCGAGCCGTCGCCGTAGGCGCCGGTGGAGGCGCACCGGGCCCCCGGCGCGCACGACGGGCCGTCACCCGGCCGGGTCCGGCGGCAGTGCGGAGGCAGAACGCGGTGACCGCCTCCACCTCGGCGGGCGCCGGCTCGTCCCGCCGCCAGAGGTGGTCCGAGAGCGTGCCCAGCACGGCGTGCGTGGCCAGCGAGGCGTCGAGGACGGGATCGGCGCTGCCCAGCGCGGCGAACGGCTCCCGGAGGAGCTCGGCCAGCGGTGCGCTGGCGAAGTGCCGGCCGGACGCCGGCCCCTCGCCCACGCTGCCGGCGTTCCACAGCACCGCCAGGGTGGTGGCGGCCACCTCGCCGACGGCCTGGGAGAGCACGCCCTCCACCCACCGCCGTACCCGGGCCTCCGGGCGGGCCTCCTTGGCCATCTGGTGGGCGAGGTAGCTCGACAGCCGCTCGCGGCCGTCCTCCAGGATCGCGGTGACGAGCGCGTCCTTCGAGGGGAAGTGGCGGTAGAAGGCGTCGTTGGAGAGGCCGGCGGCGGCCACGATGTCGGCCACCCGGGGGCGGGACGCCGTGCCGCACCGCCGCATCACGTCGAGCGCGGCGTCCAACAGCGCCCTGACCTCGCCGGCGTACCCGGCGCGCCGCTTGGCCAGCGTCCGCTGGGCGATCCGGGTGGCCACGTCGTCGGCCGGTCCGGACCCGGGCACATCGGCATGCGATATTGCCTTCTCCATTTCCAGAATACTATTCTGGCGCCGCCGGACAGGTGGGCTGGACAGGTGGGAAGGGAGCGCGCATGGCGTGGGACTTTCAGACGGACCCCGAGTACCAGGAGAAGCTGGACTGGGCCGACGGGTTCGTCCGGGAGGAGGTCGAGCCGCTCGACCTCATGTGGCCCGGCCTGCAGTTCACCCCGCTGGAGGGCGCCCGGCGGCAGGCCGTCGACCCCCTGAAGCAGCAGGTCCGCGAGCAGGGCCTGTGGGCCACCCACCTCGGCCCGGAGCTGGGCGGCGCCGGCCACGGCCAACTGAAGCTGTCGCTGCTCAACGAGATCCTCGGCCGGTCCTCGTGGGCGCCGATCGTGTTCGGCTGCCAGGCGCCGGATACCGGGAACGCCGAGATCCTGGCCCACTACGGCACGCCGGAGCAGAAGGAGCAGTACCTGCGCCCGCTGCTCGAGGGCGAGATCTTCTCCTGCTACTCGATGACGGAGCCGCACGCCGGCGCCGACCCGACGCAGTTCACCACCAGCGCCGTCCGCGACGGTGACGAGTGGGTGCTGAACGGGTGGAAGTTCTTCTCCTCGAACGCCAAGACGGCGTCGTTCCTGATCGTGATGGCGGTGACCAACCCCGAGGTGAGCCCGTACCAGGGGATGTCGATGTTCCTGGTGCCGGCGGGCACGCCGGGCGTGGAGATCGTGCGCAACGTGGGGCTGGCCGGCGACCGCCCGGACGAGGGGTCCCACGCGCTCATCCACTACCAGGACGTCCGGGTGCCGGCCAGCGCCGTGCTCGGCGGCGAGGGCCAGGCCTTCGCCATCGCCCAGACCCGCCTCGGCGGCGGCCGCATCCATCACGCCATGCGGACCATCGGGATGGCCCAGCGGGCGCTCGACATGCTCTGCGAGCGGGCGCTCAGCCGCACCACCCAGGGGAGCCTGCTGGCCGACAAGCAGTTCGTCCAGGGGTACGTCGCCGACTCCTACGCCCAGCTCCTCCAGTTCCGCCTCATGGTCCTCTACACGGCGTGGTCGATCGACAGGCACAACGACTACCGCAAGGTGCGCAAGGACATCGCCGCGGTGAAGGTGGTGCTGCCCACCGTCCTGCACGACATCGCCTGGCGGGCGCTCCAGGTCCACGGGGCCCTTGGCACCAGCAACGAGATGCCCTTTGCCTCGATGCTGCTGGGGGCCAGCGTGCTGGGCATCGCCGACGGGCCCACCGAGGTCCACAAGCTCACGGTGGCCCGCCAGGTGCTGCGGGGCTACCAGCCGAGTGACGACCTGTGGCCCACCGGGCACCTGCCCAGGCGGCGCGAGGCGGCCCGGGCCAAGTTCGCCGAGCTGCTCGAGCACGAGGTGGGCAACCTGTGATCCACGCCGAGGGGCTCGAACGGCTCGGGCGGTGGATGGACGCGGCCGGCCTCCCCGGGGCCGGCGCCCCCATCGAGCACCGGTACGTCTCCGGCGGCGCCCAGAACGAGATCTACGAGATCCGTCGGGGCGAGCTGCACGCCGCGCTGCGGATCCCGCCGCCCACCGCGCCCGCCGAGCGCGACGCCGGCATCCTCCGGGAGTGGCGGATCATCGAGGCGCTGGACGGCACGGACGTGCCCCACACCGCCGCCGTGGCCGCCTGCGACGACCCGGCCGTCCTCGGCCGCACCTTCTACCTGATGGGGTTCGTGGACGGGTGGTCGCCCATGGGGGTGGACCACTGGCCGGCGCCGTTCGACGCCGACCTCGCCGCCCGCGCCGGCCTGGCCTACCAGCTCGTCGAGGGCATAGCCCTGCTCTCGACGGTGGACTGGCAGGCGCGCGGCCTCGAGGGGCTCGGCCGCCCGGAGGGCTTCCACGACCGGCAGGTGGACCGCTGGACGGCCTTCCTCGAGCGCATCAGGGGCAGGGAGCTGCCGGGCCTGGACGTGGCGTCGGCCTGGCTGCGCGACCACCGCCCGCTGGACTACGTGCCGGGCCTCATGCACGGCGACTACCAGTTCGCCAACGTGATGTTCCGCCACGGGGCGCCGGCCCGGCTGGCGGCCATCGTGGACTGGGAGATGGGCACGGTGGGAGACCCGAAGCTGGACCTCGGCTGGACGGTGCAGGGCTGGCCCGAGTCCACCGACGGCCCGGAGGCGGCGGAGGCGAGCTACGTGGACCTCACCGGCATGCCCTCGCGCGACCAGCTCCTGGCCCACTACGCCGAGGTCTCCGGCCGCCAGGTGGACGACATCGACTACTACGTCATCCTGGCCAAGTGGAAGCTGGCGATCGTCCTCGAACGCGGCTACCAGCGGGCCGGTAGCGACGAGAAGCTCCTGGCGTTCGGCCCGGTCGTCCTCGACCTCCTCCGCGGCGCCGCCGAGCTGGCCGAGACCAGCGCCTACCGCGGCTGAACGGAGCGGTGTGGTGTGGCGCGCTACGCCGCGCCGGGCCCTCAGGCGTCGCGGGCGGCGCCCCGCGGCACGTCGCGGAAGGCCACGCCGCGGTCGAGGGCCTGCTCGCGCGGCATGCCCAGGACGCGCTCGCTGATCACGTTGCGGGCCATCTCCGTGGTGCCCCCGCCGATGCAGGACACCTGGCGGAGGAGGAAGTCTGTGGCGCAGTCGGCCAGCACCCCGTCCTCGTCCGACCAGGCGGCGGCCGCCGCGCCGGCCACCTCGACGTCGATGGT
>JBOGGH010000175.1:0-5819 GCA_050743905.1 Acidimicrobiales bacterium | reverse complement strand
TGAACGACCCGGTGGGCTGGAAGCCCTCCAGCTTGGCCAGCACGCCCCCGCCGAGCGCCGGCACCGGCACCACCGGCGTCGGCGCCAGGTGCCGCCCCACCACCTCGGCGGCGGCCCGGAGATCGGCGGCGTCGGGCGGGCGGACGTCTCGCACGGCTGCCAGTCTCCCCCACCGCGACGTACAGTGCCGCATGGCGCTTCAGGAGGAGATGACCGTGGACCGCCTCCGGGTGAGGATCCACCCCGACGTGGCGACGCTGGCCCGGGCGGCCGCCGACGAAGCGGCCTCGGTCCTGCGCGCCGCCGTGGACGCCCGCGGGGTGGCCAACGCCATGTTCGCCACCGGCAACTCCCAACTGGCCTTCATCGAGGAGCTGGTCACGAGCACCCCGGACGTCCCCTGGTCCCACGTGGTCGCCTTCCACATGGACGAGTACGTGGGCGTGGGGCCGGACCACCCGGCCGGGTTCCAACGGTGGATCCGGGAGCGGATCACCGAGCGAGCCCACCCCCGGGCCGTGCACTACGTGGACGGGCTGGCCGACCCCGCCGCCGAGTGCCAGCGCTACGCCGGCCTCCTGCGCGACCACCCGCTCGACCTCTGCTGCCTCGGCGTGGGCGAGAACGGCCACCTCGCCTTCAACGACCCCGGGGTGGCCGACCTCCAGGACCCCCTGGACGTGAAGGTGGTGGCGCTGGACCGGGCGTGCCGCCTCCAGCAGGTCGGCGAGGGCCACTTCCCGGACGAGGCGTCCGTGCCGGCGCAGGCGATCACGGTCACCGTGCCGGCGCTCCTCCGGGCGCGCCAGGTCCTCGCCATCGTGCCCGAGGCCCGGAAGGCCCCGCCGGTGCGCGCCGCGCTGGAAGGTCCCATCGGCGCAGAGTGCCCGGCGTCCGCGCTCCGCACCGCGGCCGACGCGGTGCTGCACCTGGACCCGGCCTCGGCCAGGCTGCTCTCCTCCTGACCAGCGCCCTCGAGGTGAGCACTCCCCTCCCTGCCGACGACGGCGGCCCGGCCGCGCCACCCTCCGTACACGCCGTCAGGGATGGCCGGAGCACGTTGCGCCGGCAGTGGTGTCTCCGCTCGTGAACCCAGCTCAGCCGGTGCGGGGGGTGTGGCCCAGCCAGTGGTCGAGGAACGGGTACGCCAGCTCGCCGTGCCACTGGTGGCCGCCGGGGAAGACGTCGTGCTGCAGCCGCTCGGGGGCGCCAAGCCAGCCGTAGACGGTGCGGAGCTGCACCATGGCCGCGCTGGCCGCAGCCAGCGGGAAGAGCAGGTCCTCGGTGCCCGTCTCCACCAGCAGCGGGCGGGGCGCCACCAGGGCGGCCACGTCCACGTGCTCCAGCCGACCCAGCATCCCCGGCAGCACCTGGGAGCCGCACATGTTCCAGGGCACCCGGTGGGACTCCGCCCAGGAGGAGAAGTACCCGCTCACCACGGCGGCGGCCACCCGGGGATCCCAGGCGGTGAGGAACAGCGTCATGGTGCCGCCGTAGGAGAGCCCCACCGCGCCCATGCGGCCCGCGTCCACCAGCGGGTGGTCGGCGAGGACGTCGAGGCAGCGGGAGAGGTCCCAGAGGTTCTGGGTGAGCGGGCGCCAGCCGGCCATCACCGCGTGGACGAGGTTGGTGTCGCACGCGTAGTGGTCCGGGGGGTTCCAGTCGGCGCGCTCGCCGAAGCAGCGCAGGTCCGGCGCCAGGACCACGTAGCCCCGGCGCACGAGCTGCAGCCCGTAGTCGCCGTTGGGGGTCTCCGTCTCCTCGAGGCCGCACACCTGCGCCTTCCCCGGGCCATGCCCGTGGATCGCCAGCACCGCCGCGCCGGGGAGCACCCGCTCCTCGGGCACCAGGAGGTAGGCCGGCACGGACATCGTGCTCTCGGTGTCGAAGACGATCTTCTCCCGGCGGTAGCCGTCGCACTGCACCGTCTCGATGGTCTCGAGATCCGGCGGCACCCGCACCGGGACGGGGCCCAGGAGCTCGGCCAGCCGGGCGCGCCGGCGCTCCCGCCAGGGCTCGAACCCCCCGGGGTCGGCCGTGTTGAGCGGGTCTTCGTGGCCCGCGGCCATCAGCCAGGTCATCCACTGGAACCAGGGCGAGAAGTTGCGACGCCTCGTGCCCGTGCCGGCCGCTGTCACGTGGCCTCCCCTCGCGGCGCTCCTGGCGCCGATCCGTCGGTCAGGGGCCCGGCCGCGCTGCCGGCTCGGCCCGGTGTGCCGCACCACGATAGAGGGCCCGCCGTCCGGGCAGGGTGCGCCCGGCTGCGGTTGAGCACGGGACCGGGCTGGGGCACACTGGGTGCATGGCCACCACCACCGCGGTCGACGTCCAGCCGCTCTCCCCGCTCATCGGTGCCGAGATCGCCGGCCTCGACCTCTCCCGGTCGCTCGACGCCGCGGCGGTGGCCGCCGTCCGGGACGCGCTCAACCGCTACCACGTCGTCTTCTTCCGGGACCAGGAGCTCACCGCCGAGCAGCAGGCCGCCTTCGCCCGCCAGTTCGGTACGGTCACCGAGGGCCACCCGGTGATCCCCGCCATCGAGGGGAACCGGGAGGTGCTGGCCATCGACAGCCGGGAGGACCGTGCGAGCTGGTGGCACACCGACGTCACGTTCCTGGACACCCCGCCGTTCGGGTCCATCCTCTACATGCTGGAGGTGCCCGAGGTGGGCGGGGACACCATGTGGGCCAGCCTGCAGGACGCCTACGACAGCCTCGCCGAGCCACTGCGCGAGATGTGCGACCGGCTGCTGGCCGTCCACTACGACCCGTGGTTCGCCGCCGACGTGGACGCGCGCGGCGGCTACCACTGGAACGGCGAGTGGCGGGAGAAGCTGCTGCCCGCCGTGCACCCGGTGGTCCGCACCCACCCGGAGAACGGGCGGAAGGGGCTCTTCGTCAACTCGCAGTTCACCCAGAGCCTGCTCGGCCTCTCCAAGCTCGAGAGCAACGCCGTGCTGGAGCTCCTCTACCACCACTGCGAGAGGCCGGAGCTCACCTGCCGGTTCCGCTGGCAGCCGGGCTCCGTGGCCTTCTGGGACAACCGGGCCACGCTCCACTACGCGCTGGACGACTACGGCCAGGCCCCCCGCTTCGCCCACCGGGTCACCCTCCGGGGCGACAAGCCCTACGGCCCGGCGATGCCCCGGGCCTGACCGGCGTCCCCGCCGCCGGCCTGCTCGCCGGCCACGACCTCTGTGGCGAGCTCCTGGCGGCCGTACCGCAGGCCCACCAGCGCCACCACCGCGCCCACCACCAGCACGCCCGCCATGATGTAGAAGACGACCTGCGTGGCGGCGGCGAAGTCGTGGCGGACGAAGAGGGGAATTGTGGCCACGCCCCCCGAACCGCTCCCGCCGCCCTGGGAGGCCTGGGAGATGGCGGCGGCTGTGCTGGCCGCCTTGGCCGGCGGGACCCCCTTGGCTATCAGCGAGGTCGTCAGGTGGTTGCGCAGCACGGACACCAGCACGGTGCCGAGGATGGCCAGGCCCAGGCTCGCCGCGTAGTTGCGCACGGTCTGGGTGATCCCGGTGGCCTCGCCGTAGGAGTACCGCGAGGCGCGGTTGATGGCGTCGGTGTTGGCCTGCCCGAGGACGAACCCCATCCCCCCGCCGGCGATGACGATGTACCACTCCTGGGATCCCAGGTTCAGCGTGGTGACGTGCGACGCCCACAGGTAGAAGCCCACGGCCCCGAGCACGCACCCGATGAGCACCGGGCGCTTGGCCCCCACCCGGTCCAGCATCCGCCCGCCGATCTGGGCGGCGATCACGAACCCGATGAAGAAGTAGAGGAGGATGATCCCCGCTGTGGAGGCGGACTTCCCCAGGGAGATCTGCGCGTACTCGCTGCCGAAGAAGAACACGGGGATGAAGACGATCATGATGACGAACAGCACGACGTTCTCGACCAGGAACGCCTGGATCCGGAAGATCCGGACCTGGATGAGCGGCTGCTCCGTGCGCACCTCCACGAGGTAGAAGACCAGCAGGAGCACCAGCCCCCCGGCGATGCACAGCCCGGTCCCGGGGTTGTGCCAGCCCCAGATGTTCGACTGCTGGAACCCGAACACGCTGAGCGCCACGCCGGCGGCGATGAGCACCGCCCCCCGGTAGTCGATGCGGGCGGGGCGGTGCACCGTGGTCGGCCGGGCCACCACGATCAGGACCAGCGCGATCACCGCCACCGGGATGTTCACCCAGAAGATGGCTCGCCACGTCCACTGGGTGAGGTAGCCGCCGAGGATCGGCCCCACGGCGGTGAGGCCGCCGGCGATGCCGAAGAAGATGGCGAGGGCGCGGCCCCGCTCCCGCAGGTCGAAGGTGTTGACCACGATGGCCAGCGACGCCGGGTACATGATGGCGCCGCCCACGCCCTGGATGGCCCGGAAGGTCACGATCCAGGCCTCGGCACCC
Organism: Acidimicrobiales bacterium; assembly: GCA_050743905.1. Taxonomy (GTDB): domain Bacteria; phylum Actinomycetota; class Acidimicrobiia; order Acidimicrobiales; family RAAP-2; genus JBOGGH01. The sequence goes on along the minus strand of JBOGGH010000175.1, from coordinate 1,405 downwards.
CCGCCCTTCGGCGTGAGGCCGCACATCGCCGAGGCGGCGGCGAAGACCACCACGCCGATGACCACCAACCGGCGGTGGCCGAGGGTGTCGCTGAGCCGCCCGCCGAGGGCGAAGAACGCCGCCATCGAGAGGAGGTAGGCGTTGACCACCCACTGGACACCGGTGGAGGTGAGGGACAGCTCGCGCTGGATCTCGGGGACGGCGATGGAGACGATCGTCTGGTCGATGAACGTCATCGCGACGGCGAAGATCATCGCCGCCAGCACGAGGTTGCGGCTGCGGCCGCCGGTGGCCACGGCCATCAGGCCGACGTCCCGGTCCAGCCCTGCATGACGGCCGACGCTAGCAGCGCGCTCCCGCCGGGCGCGGGAACGCGACGCAGTGGTTCAGCCGGTGCCCGTCACCCGAGCCCCAGCGCGCTCCCCCAGTGCTCGCCGGGGGCCACGCCCGGCGGGCAGGCGAAGACGGCGCTGGCCGTGTGGCGCAGGTAGCCGGTGGTGAGGGCGTCCGCCGCGGCCAGGCGGCGCTGGATCCGGGCGAACTGGCGGGCCGGGTCGCGCTGGAAGCAGAGGAAGTACAGCCCGGCGTCGAGCTCGCCGGTGCGCGGGTCCACGCCGTCGGCGAAGTTGTAGCTGCGCCGCAGGATCTGCACGCCCCCGTTGCGCTGCGGCGAAGCCAGGCGGATGTGGGCGTGCTCGGGGATCCGGGGCCGGCCGCGGGGCCCGGTGGCGGCGAAGTCCGGCGCCTGGTACTGGCGGTCCCCGCCCAGGGGCGCCCCGCTCGCCTTGTGGCGCCCTATGGCCGCCTCCTGGCCATCCAGGCCGGTGCGGGCCCAGGCCTCGAGGGCCAGGCGCACCCGGCGCGCCACCAGGAAGGTGCCGCCGCGCAGCCACGGCTGGTCCGACTCGCCGCCCACCCACACGTGCCGGTCCAGGCCGCCGGGCCGCTCCACCGCCCGGTTGGCGGTGCCGTCGTGGAAGCCGAGCAGGTTGCGCGCCGTGCCGTGCGAGCCGGGCGGGCCCGGGCCGTCCGAGCCGAACCCGAACCCGAGCTGGTAGTAGCGGAGGGTCGCCGCGCCCAGGCCGAGGCGCGTGAGCTCGTGGACGGCGTGGAAGGCCACCTGGAGCGAGTCGGCGCACGCCTGGACGCCCAGGTCGCCCCCGCTCAGCGCCGGGTCCAGCTCGTCCCCGGGGAAGTGGGGCAGGGGCGCCAGCGCCGCCGGCCGGAGGTGGCCGAGGCCGTAGCGGTCGTGGTCGAAGAGCCCCGGGCCAAAACCCACCGTGAGCGTCAGGCGGGACGGCCCGAGGCCCACCGCCTCGCCGGTGTCCGGCGGGGGGTCCGCCGGTGCGTCCGGGCCCTCCAGCGGCTCGCCGGCGGCCATCCGGGCCGCGGCCGAGGTCCAGGC
>JBOGGH010000174.1:0-5826 GCA_050743905.1 Acidimicrobiales bacterium | reverse complement strand
CCGCTTGGGCGTCGTCGATCGCCTGGACCTTGGCCGAGAGGGCGAGGCCGCCGTCGAGGACGAGCCCAGCCATCACGATCAACGCCAACGTGAAGATGACGACGAAGGCGGATTGCGGTAGGGACCGCTCTTGCGAGCGGCCCCCCGCACAGATCCCAGCGTGCAGGATTACCGCACTGGGCTCCTGCCTCGGGTGCGAACGGCGAAGCGTTGCGCTGGGAATGGATGCTGCACGCGTGCTGGCGGTAACCACCGGCTCGAGTGGCGGTCCATCCGTACCCAGTTGAGTCGATGCCGCTGGCTTCGGCGGCGGAGCCACTTCAGCCAGAGTCTCGTCACTTGGGTGCGGAATGTCGCCACCGAGTCGGTGTTGCCGGGCACGGCGTAATACGCGAGATGTCCCCGCACAACGCTGCCCAGCCATTGCCCTTGCACCGGTATCGGCTCGTGCCGACGACGCTTCAGCTCGATGTTGAGCAGCTTCAGCTTCGCCCGCATCCGCTTAGCGATGGTCTTGCGCTTCAGCCAGAACTGTCCGTCCTTCCTCTTCCCGCAGTAGTGCGTGAAGCCGAGGAAATCGAACGTCTCCGGTTTGCCCTCGCCACGTGCCGCTCTCATCCGGGCAGCGTGCCGCCCGAACTCGATAAGGCGCGTCTTGTCGGGATGCAGTTCCAGTCCGAACTTCGCGAACCGCTCGCGGAGCTCGGCCAGGAACTGTTGCGCATCGCCTTCGTGTTCGAACCCGACGACAAAGTCGTCGGCTTATGCCGAGGACCGGATTATGCCGAAGACAGGGATCCTGGCTGACATTTGACCAGGTGAGGGGATGTGGGCGTGTGGCGAGACTCGGCATAATCGGGGTCGCCTGATCGAGGCTGCTCTCGGGAACGACCTGAGAGGAGCTGATTGTGGGCATGGAAGAGCGTGTTCGCGTGACGGACCCGTTGGCGGCCGCCACGCCGGTAGAGGCGTTGATCGAGTGTTACAGGCGCTACCTGGCCGATGAGCGGGGGCTGTCGCCCGACAGCATCCGGGTCTATGTGGACGTGGCCCGCTTGTTCCTGGCGTCGTGGTCGAGCGGGGGGGAACTTGATCTCGAGGCGTTGGCCACTGCCGATATCACCAGGTTCGTGCTGGCAGAGTCCCAGCGTTGCAAGGTCGCATCGGCCAAGGCGATGACAACGAGGCTGCGGTCGCTGCTGCGCTTTTTGTGGACGGAGGGCCTCACCGTCAACGCGCTGGCCGGGGCGGTGCCTTCTGTGGCGAGTTGGCGCCTCGGGTCGCTGCCCAAGGCTTTGACGCCTTCGGAGGTGGCACGGCTGCTCGACCGTTGTGACCGTTGCACTGTGGTCGGCCGCCGCGACTTCGCCGTGGTGCTGCTTTTGTCGCGCCTGGGGTTGCGGGCCGGAGAAGTGGCGAGGCTGGCTTTGGGTGACATCGACTGGCGAGCCGGCGACTTAGCGGTGCGAGGCAAGGGGAACCGGATCGACCGGCTACCGCTGCCTGTCGATGTCGGCGAGGCGATCGTCGCCTGGTTGCAGAAGGGCCGGCCGGTATGCGCCAGCCGGTCGGTCTTCGTCGGTGTGCGGGCACCGCATCGCGGCCTGTCCAGCGGCGGCGTCTCGGCCATCGTGCGCCGCGGCAGCCAGCGGGCCGGTCTGCCGCCGGCGGGAGCGCATCGTCTCCGCCACAGCGCCGCCACCGAGATGCTGCGCGCCGGGGGGACCCTCGCCGAGATCGGCCAGGTCCTTCGTCATCGCCGAGCCGAGACCACCGCCATCTACGCCAAAGTCGACCGCCGTGCCCTCCAGGCGGTCGTGCGGCCGTGGCCCGGGGCCGCGTCATGAGCGATCTCCGCCGCCACAGCCAGGACTATCTCACCGTCCGCCGCGCCCTGGGCTACAAGCTCGTCGGCGAGGGCGGTCTACTGACCAGCTTCGTCACCTACGCCGAGTCGTCGGGCGCGTCCCGTGTCACGACCGACCTGGCAGTCGCCTGGACCGCGACCGCGACAGCCGGCTCCCGGGCCTATTTGGCCCGACGGATGCGGGTCGTCCGCTGCTTCGCCCGATACCTCCAAACCCTCGACCCCGCGACCGTGATCCCGCCGTCGGACCTGTTCCCCAACGGGAAGTACCGGCCGACGCCCTACATCTACTCCGACGCCGACGTCGCCGCTTTGATGGCCGCCGCCCGGACGCTCATCCCGGCGTTGCGGGCGGCGACGTTCGAGACGCTGCTGGGCTTGCTTTACTCGACCGGGTTGCGAATCAGCGAGGCCATGGCCCTCGACCGCGACGACGTCGACGGGGACAACCAAACGTTGACCGTGCGCGACTCGAAGTTCGGGAAGTCACGGGAGGTTTTGCTGCACCACAGCACCGTCGAGGCACTCCAGGATTACAGCCGGACAAGAGACAAGCTTTCGCCGTGTCGCTCGGCGCCCAGCTTGTTCGTTTCCACGCGGGGCACGCGACTCCTGCACACCACGATCTACCCGACCTTTCGAGCCCTGCTCAGCCAAGCCGGCCTGGCACCACAGCCGTCGTCGGCGCCGCAACCCCATGTCCACGGTCTCCGTCATTCGTTCGCGGTCAACACTGTGGTCGGCTGGTATCGAGACGGCGGCGATGTCGCCGTGCGCATGCCTTTGCTGTCGACCTACCTGGGACATGTCGACCCGGCCGCCACCTACTGGTATCTCACCGCCGTCCCCGAACTGCTCGCCCTGGCCGCGGAACGCCTCGAGCTGGCCTGCCCGGCCCCATGAGCGCGCTCGCCCCCACCCTGCAAGCGTTCTTCACCGTCCGTCTCGTCAATCAGAAACAGGCCAGCGCTCACACCGTCACCGCCTACCGGGACACCTTCTGTCTGCTGCTCGGCTTCGCGCAGCGCAGCACCGGGAAAACGCCGTCGGCTCTCGATTTCGCCGACCTCGACGCCACGGTCATCGGGGCGTTCCTCGACCATCTGGAATCCCACCGGCACAACAGCATCGCGACTCGCAACGCCCGCCTCGCCGCCATCCACTCGATGTTCCGCTACGCCGCCCTGCAGCATCCAGAACACGCCGACCTCATCGGCCGGGTCCTGGCCATCCCCACCAAGCGAGCCGACCGCAGCGACGTGAGCTTCCTCGACGACGCCGAGATCGACGCCCTCATCGCCGCACCTGACCGCGGCACCTGGACCGGTCGACGCGACCACGCCCTGCTGGTCACCGCCCTCCAGACCGGCCTGCGCGTCGCCGAGCTCACCGGCGTGTCCTGCGAGGACGTCCACCTCGGAACGGGAGCCCATATCCGCTGCACCGGCAAGGGACGAAAGCAACGCTGCACGCCCCTCACCGGCCCCACCGTCGCCGTGCTCCGGACCTGGTTCAAAGAACGCCAGAATGAACCCGGCGCCCCGCTGTTCCCGACCAGCCGAGGCCGGCGACTCAGCACCGACGCGGTCGCCTGGGCCGTGGCCAAACACGCCAAGACCGCCCAGGCAACCTGCGCGACGCTGAAGAACAAGACCGTCACCCCACACGTGCTTCGTCACTCCGCCGCGATGAAACTCCTCCGATCAGGCGTCGACGAGGCCGTGATAGCGCTCTGGCTTGGCCACGAGTCCACCGAGACGACCCAGATCTACGTTCACGCTGACCTCACCATCAAAGAACGAGCGATCGCGCGCACCACGCCAGCCAAGACGACCCCAGGCCGCTACCGGCCACCAGACAAACTCCTCGCCTTCCTCGAAGCCCTGTGAATTATGCCGAGTCTCGCCACACGCCCACATCCCCTCACCTGGTCAAATGTCAGCCAGGATCCCTGTCTTCGGCATAATCCGGTCCTCGGCATAAGCGGACTTATGCCGAATTCGGCATAAGTCTGCGAAGCGCGTGACGATCATGTCGCCGCGTGCGTTGCCGACTCCTCCATTGCCGGACCCACCGGTCGAAGACGTAGTGGAGGTAGACGTTGGCGAGTAGCGGGGATGCCGAGGCACCCTGCGGTGCTCCCCCGTCGCTCGCCGACCACTTGCCGTCTTCGATAACGCCTGCTCGCAACCACTTGTCGATCAGGCGCAGGACCCGCTTGTCCGCTATGCGGTGCTCAAGGAACTTCTTCAGCCAGACGTGATCGAGTCTGGTGAAAAAGTCGCTGATGTCAGCATCGAGCACCCAGTTCACCTTCTTCGTCTCGATCCCGACCGTCAGGGCGTCGAGCGCGTCATGCGGCCCGCGTCCTGGTCGGAACCCATAGGAGAAGCCGAGGAAGTCCACCTCGTAGATAGCGTTCAACACCTCGACGACGGCCCGCTGGACGATCTTGTCCTCCAGCGAAGCGATGCCGAGCGGCCGTAGCCGCCCGTCCGCCTTCGGGATGTAGGCCCTGCGAGATGGCTTGGCCCGGTAGGCGCCGCTGTGCACCCTGGCGAGGAGGTCCTCAAGGTTCTTCCTGAGGTTCTCGCCGTAGGCACTCCACGTCACCTGGTCCACTCCCGGTGAGGCCTTCGGGCTGATCGCCGTGTAGGCCCTCCAGAGGCTGCTCAGATCGACGTGGTGCATCAGCGCCGTGAACTTTGCGTCCTTGTCCCTTCGTGCTGCTTGTCGCACACGGTCGAGCCCGTTTGGCACGCCTTGCCCGGCGCTGTGTCCGGAACGTGTTGCGCTGACCGTGTTCCCCTTGGCCAGCCCCCTTTCCTCCACCATCTCCGCCACCGCTTGCACGGCGTTGTTCGACGGCTTCGCAGGTACTACGGGGCTGTCAGACTTCCCGCTCTCGTGCATCTCAGGCTTGCGGCCTCGGCCTTCCCTGAGCGGCCCGTCCCGTGATCAGCGGGGCGGGCGAGAGCGGGACCTCCCGGTTCTCGCGCATGGAGGTTCCGTACATGCCATGGTTCTCCGACCGCGCGGGGTCCTGCCGGGACTCGCGAGTAGCGCCCCGACCGATGTTGCCTTCGACGTAGTTAACCGCCTGGGCACCCCGATTGCGTTGATTTCGCGGCTCAATAGCCCGGCCTGCACGTGCCCCTGTCAACGCTTCGCCGGCATCCTCGCGGATGACGACGCATGACTCGGGGTCACCGTGGATCGCTGCTCCTTCGGTGTAGGGCTCTTTCATCCCCTCCTCCATGCCGGTTTATCCCGGCGCTCTAACCATTCACCTGCCCACCGAGGCAGCTGGAACTACATGGGTGTAGTACAAATAGGCCCCTGACCAGGGGATTCGCGAAATGCCCTGCGACTTGCTTGAATTTTTGGCGTGTCGGAACCCGGTGGTCCCTCGCTCGAAGAGCTGGAAGCGGATGCTTGCGAGCTGCGGAAACTGCTCGAGGCGGCGGGGCTCACGATCACCTCGCAGGCCGAGCTGATCGACGAACTCCGTAGCAAGATCGCCCAGTTGGAAAAGCGCCTCGGCAAGAACTCGTCGAACTCCTCGCTGCCGCCGTCCTCGGACCGGTTCCAGAAGCCGGCCAAGCCCGAGAGCCCGAACCGGAAGGCCCGTCGGGCGCTCGGGAGGAAGCCCGGCAAGCAGCCCGGAGCCGAGGGCAAGCACCTGGCCCAGGTGGAGAATCCCGACGTCGTGATCACCCACACCCCCGGGTGCTGTGACGACTGCGGCGGGGACCTCGCCAACTCGCCGGTCGAAGGCACAGAGATCCGTCAGGTCTTCGATGTGCCCGACCCAGCGCCGCTGCAGTCGACCGAGCACCGCGCAGAGTCCAGGCGCTGTCACTGCGGCACGGTGACCAAGGCTCAGTTCCCGCCCGAGGCCCGCAGCTACGCCTGCTACGGCAAGAACATCCGGGCGGCAGCCCTCTACCTCATGAGCT
>JBOGGH010000173.1:0-5847 GCA_050743905.1 Acidimicrobiales bacterium | reverse complement strand
GGTGCGGGCCGTGCTCCAGCGCCTGGCGCCGTGGGGCGAGGCGGCGAGCCCGCTGGTGGTGACGGCCGGGAGCCGCCTCGACGCGGGGGAGGCGGTCGCCTGGCTGGTGGCCGCCGGGTACCGCCGCGAGCACCAGGTGGAGCACCGCGGCGAGCTGGCGGTACGCGGCGGGATCATCGATGTCTTCCCGTCCACGGCCGACCAGCCGGTGCGGATCGACCTCTGGGGCGACGAGGTGGACCGCCTCACCACGTTCGACGTCGGGGACCAGCGGTCCACCGGCGCGCTCGGCTCGGTGGTGCTCTTCGGCTGTCGGGAGCTCCGGCCGTCCGAGACGGTGCGGGGGCGGGCGGCGGCGCTCGTGGACGCCGAGCCCTGGGGGCGGGGCCAGTGGGAGCGCCTGGCCGAGGGCCAGACGTTCGACGGCATGGAGTCGTGGCTGCCGTGGCTGCAGCCGGACGAGGAGCTGGTCACCGACCGCCTCGGGTCGGAGGCCCAGGTGGTGCTGGTGGAGCCGCGCCGGATCCGCGACCGGGCGGTCGAGCTCCATGACGAGGAGGGCGCGCTCGCCGGGGCCCTGGCCGCCACCTGGGGCGCCGGTGTGGCGGACGCCGCCGCCGAGCGCTTCCCGCGGCTCTACCTGCCCTTCGACCGGATGCTCGCCCGGAGCGCGGCGGCCACCCTCTCGCTCACGGCGGTGGCCGAGGGGCCCGACGTGCCGGCCGTCACCGTGCGCGGGTTCGACCTGGTGGCCGGCGACGCCTCACGCCTGGCCCGCCAGGTGACCCGGCTGGTGGAGGGGGGCTGCTCGGTCACCGTGTGCTCGGGCACCCCGGCCGGGGCCGCCCGGCTGGCCGGCGTGCTGGCCGAGGAGGGGGTGGTGGCGCCCACGGTGGCCGAGGCCGTCCCGTCGCCCGGCGTCCGGGTGGTGGCGGCGCCGCTGGCGTCCGGGTTCGTGGCGCCGGGCGCGGCGGTGGCCGTGCTGGCCGAGTCCGACGTCACCGGCCGCCGTGCCCCGCACCGTGCCCCGCGGCCGCGGGCCCGACCCACCGACGGCTTCTTCGACGACCTGGCCCCCGGCAGCTACGTGGTCCACCGCCAGCACGGCGTGGCCCGCTACGCCGGGGTCACCACCCGGGCCATCGGCGGCACCACCCGGGACTACCTGGTGCTCGAGTACCGGGGCAGCGACCGGCTGTACCTGCCGGTGGACCAGATCGAGGCGGTGACCCCGTACAGCGGCGGGGAGTCGCCCACCCTCAGCCGCATGGGCGGCGCCGACTGGCAGCGCACCCGCGCCCGCGCCCGGGCGGCGGCGGGGGAGATCGCCGAGGAGCTGGTGGCCCTCTACCGGCGCCGCCTGGCGGTGCCCGGGCACGCCTTCCCGCCCGGCACCCCCTGGGAGCGGGAGCTGGCGGGGTCCTTCCCCTACGTCGAGACGCCGGACCAGCTCCGGGCCATCACCGAGGTCGCGGAGGACATGGAGCAGCCGCGGCCCATGGACCGCCTCGTCTGCGGCGACGTGGGGTTCGGCAAGACCGAGGTGGCGGTGCGGGCGGCGTTCAAGGCGGTCCAGGACGGCACCCAGGCGGCGATCCTGGTGCCCACCACCCTGCTGGCCAGCCAGCACTTCCAGACCTTCGCCGAGCGCTACGCGCCGTACCCGGTCCGGGTGGAGCTGCTCAGCCGCTTCCTCTCCCCGGCCCAGGCCCGCACGGTGGTGGACGGCCTGGCCGACGGCTCGGTGGACGTGGTGGTGGGCACCCACCGCCTGCTCGGCCAGGACGTGGCCTTCAAGCGCCTGGGCCTGCTGGTGGTGGACGAGGAGCAGCGGTTCGGCGTCACCCACAAGGAGGCGGTGAAGCGCCTCTCCGAGGGCGTGGACGTGCTCACGCTCACCGCCAGCCCCATCCCCCGGACCCTGGAGATGGCGCTGACGGGCATCCGCGACCTCTCCATGGTCAACACCCCGCCGGCCGACCGCCAGCCGATCCTCACCTACGTGGGGGAGCACGACGAGGCGGCGGTCTCCGAGGCCCTGCGGCGCGAGCTGCTCCGCGAGGGCCAGGTGTTCTACGTGCACAACCGGGTGGCGGACATCGAGGCGGTGGCCCGTCGGCTGGGGGCGCTGGTGCCCGAGGCCCGGATCGCCGTGGCCCACGGCCAGATGGACGAGGGGACGCTGGAGCAGGTGGTGCTGGACTTCTGGGAGCGCCGCTACGACGTGCTGGTGTGCACCACCATCATCGAGTCCGGCATCGACATGCCCACGGTCAACACCCTGGTGGTGGACCGCGCCGACCTGCTCGGCCTGGGCCAGCTCCACCAGCTCCGGGGCCGGGTGGGCCGGGCCGGCCAACGGGCCTACGCCTACCTGTTCCACCCCGCCGACCGGGTGCTGACCGAGCAGGCCTACGAGCGGCTCCGCACCATCGGCGAGCACACGGCGCTCGGCTCGGGCTTCAAGATCGCCATGCGGGACCTCGAGATCCGCGGCGCCGGGAACCTGCTGGGCGGCGACCAGTCCGGGCACATCGCCGCCGTGGGCTACGACCTCTACGTCCAGCTCGTGGCCGAGGCGGTGGCCGAGGCGCGGGGCGAGCCCAGGCCCGAGCCGCCCACGGTCTCGCTGGACGTGCCGGGCGACGCCCACCTGCCGCCGGACTACGTGGCGGCCGAGGACGCGAGGCTCGAGGCCTACCGGCGGCTGGCGGCCGCCGCCACCCCGGACGACGTGGCCGACGTGGCCGAGGAGTGGGCCGACCGCTACGGCCCCCTGCCGCCGCCGGCCGAGGGCCTCCTGGCCCTGGCGCGCCTGCGGGCGGCGTGCCTGCGGGTGGGGGTGCAGGACGTGGCCGTGACCCCGGCCCGCGTGGGCGGCGGCCGGCAGCCGGTGGCCAGGCTGTCGCCCCTGACGCTGCCGGCCAGCGCGCAGGTGCGGCTGCGGCGGCTGGCCCCGGGGGCTGCCTACCGCGAGGAGCTGCACCAACTGGTGGTCCCGCTGGCCGGCACCGCCGACGCGGCGTCGGTGCTGCGCGAGCTCCTGGACGACCTGGTCCCGCCACCCGAGCCGGCCGACGAGCCACCCGAGCCGGCCGACGAGCCCCCGGCAGCGCCCGCGACGCCGGCACCCGCCGATGCGGGGGGATAGGCGACGAGTTGCATAATGGAGAGGCGGCTATATGCCTAGTAGGAGGGCGGCCATCTGCTAGGTTCCGTGTATGGCCTACCGGCGGCGCCTCGTAGACGACGCCCTCGACGAGCTCTTCCCCCACCTGGCAGCGATCGCGCTGGAGGGTGCGAAGGGTGTGGGTAAGACGGCTACGGCGAGCCGGCGCGCCACGACGATCCTGTCTCTCAACCGGCCAGGCCAGCGCGAGACGCTGGCGGCCAACCTGGACTACATCACCCAGGTTCCGCCCCCGGTCCTGATCGACGAGTGGCAGCTTGAGCCGGCGGTCTGGGACCGCGTCCGGACAGCCGTCGATGATGACGCCACCGGCGGGCGGTTCCTGTTGGCAGGTTCGGCCGGCGTTGCCCCGGGCGTGCGGATCCATTCCGGGGCGGGACGCATCGTCAGTCTCGAGCTGCGACCACTCTCCTTCTGCGAGCGCGACCTGCTGGAGCCGACGGTCTCCCTGCGCGCCTTGCTCGCAGGCGACCAGCCGGACATCCAAGGACGCTCCCCGGTCGGCCTCTCCACCTACACCGACGAGATTCTCGGCTCAGGGTTCCCCGGCATCCGCACCCTGCCCGGCCGAGCCAGGAACGCACAGCTCGACAGCTACATCGCCCGGATCGTCGAGCGCGAGCTGCCGGAGAGCGGCGTCACGGTTCGCCGTCCCCGCGCACTTCTGGCCTGGCTGAGCGCCTACGGAGCCGCCACCGCAACCGACGCGTCGTACTCTGCGATCCTCGATGCGGCGACCGCGGGCGATCACGGCAAGCCCGCGCGGGCGACCGTCGATACCTATCGCGAGCACCTGACCCGGATCTTCGTGCTCGACCCGATCCCAGCATGGATCCCCGTCTTCAACCCCCTCAAGCGCCTGACCCGCTCCCCCAAGCACCATCTCGTCGACCCGGCCCTGGCAGCAAGGCTGGTGAAGGTCGGGAAGGACGGCCTGCTCCGGGGCGAAGGGAACCTGGTCGCCGCGTCGACCGGCACCTGGCTCGGCGCGCTCTTCGAGTCACTGGTGACGCAAAGCGTGCGCGTCTACGCGGATGCCGCTGGTGCTCAGGTCGGGCACCTGCGCACCAAAGACACCACGCGAGAGATCGACCTCATAGTCGAGGGCGCTGACCGTCACGTCGTCGCGATCGAGGTGAAGCTCGCCGCCACCGTCAGCGACCACGACGTGCGCCATCTGAACTGGCTCCACCAACAGCTCGGCAGCCGCCTCGCCGATCGCGTTACCGTCACCACCGGCGAGCTCGCCTACCGTCGTCCAGACGGCGTCGCCGTCGTCCCGCTCGCCCTCCTCGGACCATAGCCACGGGGAGGGCCGACGATGTGTGGTCCGTGTGGGAGGTTGCTGGGCTATTGGACCGGCTCGACGGGCAAGGATCGAATCGGTCCTCACGCGGGCGCACCCGCCGATTCTGGGGCTGCCCGGGCCACCCGGTAGCATGCCCGGCGCATGAAGCGGTTCCTGGTGCTCCTGGTGCTCCTGGCCGGCCTGGTGGTGGCGGCGTCCCTCGAGATGACCGCCCAGGCGGCGAGCGTGAACGGCGCCACGGTGAGCCAGCAGTCGCTCGACGCCGACCTGTCGGCCATCGCCGGGAGCAGCAGCTACCAGTGCTACCTGGAGGCAGGCCTGGGGCTGTCCGGCCAGAGCGTCACCGGCCTGTTCCCGGTGTCCGGCGCGGGGTCCACCACCTCCACACCCCGGACCTACAACACCACCTTCGTGCGCTACTGGCTGGCCCAGCGGATGACCGACCTGCTGGTAACACAGGCCCTGGCCGCCCGGGGCCTCACGGTCACCGCCGCCGCCCGGTCCCTGGCCCGGGCCAACCTCGCCCAGCAGATCGACTCGGTGCTGACAGCGTTCCAGCGCGAGACCGGGGGGAGCTGCGGCACCACCGGCGCCGCGCTCCTCGCCTCGATGCCGTCCTCCTTCGTGGACGAGCAGGTGCAGGTGCAGGCCCAGCGGGACGTGCTCCTGGCCCACGAGGCGGGCTACGGCCTCAGCCCGGCGGCGCTGCACCGCTACTACACGGGCCACCGGGCCCGGTTCGACACGATCTGCGTCAGCTACGTCTCCTTCAGCTCGCAGAGCGCCGCCGCCGCCGCCCAGGCCAGCATCGCCGCCGGCACCCCGATCACACAGACCGGCTCCCTCCAGCAGCTCGGCTGCGCCGTGCGGGCCACCATCACCAGCCTGCCCGGCTCGGTGACCTCGCTGGGGGTGGGGCACGTGTCCGCGCCGCTGGCCGAGGGCACAGCGACAGGGCGGTACGCGCTGCTCACGGTGACCAGGCGCACGGCCACCGCCTACCCGTCGGCCCGCTTGGCGGTGGAGGCCGCCCTGCTCACCGCCGGCGAGCGGCGGACCGACGCCGTGCTCGCCGTGGCCAACCGGCGCGCGGTGGTCACCGCCGACCCCCGCTACGGCCGGGTGCGGCCGCACACGGTGGCGCTGACGGCGCCGGCCAGCCCCCCCACGGGCTCCCTGCTCGACCCCACGGCCAACCTGCCGACGGCCGGGACGGCCGGGTCGGCCGGGTCGGCCGGGTCGGGCGGCAGCAGCACGCCGGCCTCCGGCTGAGCGGCGGCCAGTGGCCCCGGACGCGTTCCCGCGGGTCACCGTGGTCGGCCTGGGGCCGGCGGGCCCGGAGCTGCTG
>JBOGGH010000172.1:0-5874 GCA_050743905.1 Acidimicrobiales bacterium | reverse complement strand
GCCGCCGACCACGCCGAGCTCCCAGCCCGCTGTGCCGCGCCACTCGCCCTCGCCGCCGGCGCCGTCCGAGGCCAGCTTCACGTCCGTGCCGACGTTGGTCCAGGGCTCCGATGCGCTGGGCCCGCCGGAGGTGTGCTCGGATCCGCCCTCGCCGCCGATCCCGTCGCCCCCGGAGCCGCCGCTCTTGTGTGTCGCGCCGTCGCCGCCGCTCCCCCCGGGCGCGCCGACCCCGTTGTAGGCGCCGTAGCCGCCGTGGCCGCCGCCGCAGCCGGTCCCGCCGCCGTTGGTACCGGCACCGCCCATGGGCCCTGTGGTCGTGGCCGTGGCGTCGCCCCCGTTCCCGCCGCCGCCACCGCCGCAGGTCGCGCCCTCGCCACCACCGCCACCGCCACCGCCGTCCACCACCACGTTGGTGGACGTGCACGACGACCAGCCGTCGATGCACGGGGTGACTGTGGTCAGGTTGGCGCTGGCCACCACGGTCGAGGCGCCCCCGAGTGCCCCCGCCTTGGTGCCTGTCCCGGCCCGGCCGAGGTAGTAGTAGATCGCGGGCGTGCCGTGGGCCTGGTCGTAAGTGGAGACGGTGGTGGTGGTCTGCGCCACGCCTCCCGCGCCGGCGCTGCCGGCGCTCCCCGCCTCCGGCGAGCCGCCCTTGCCGCCGCCCGCCCCGACGGCGGTGATCACCATGGGCGTGGAGGTGGTGACGGCACCGTCCACAGCGTCGGCCTCGGAGACCAGCGTCTCCAGGTTGAACACCGGGAGGCCGGCCACTGTGGGGAGCTGGCAGCGGACGACCTGGGAGACCGGCGCCGTGCAGGTGGCCGGCTCGAATGTGGCGGCCGCCGCGGTACCCCCCTGGACGGCGACCCCGGCCACCGTGGCACCCGCCGCCAGCGCGCCCACGAGGAGCGCCGCCGACGCGCCCGAGGCAAAGATCCTCCCCAACACCTTCGTCACGGCGCTCCCCTTCCTCGAGCCGCATCCCCGGCTGCGCATGGTAACGGGTGGCACCGCGCGAATGGGGGCACGAGGGCCGCGGCGCGCGGCGGCTCACCCCGGCAGCGGCACCTGCCAGACCAGCCGCGTGCCGCCGCCCTCGACCTCCTCGACCACGAGGTCGCCACCGAGCTTGGCCGCCCGGTCGCGGAGGTTGGGCAGCCCCAGGCCGCCCTCCCCCGGAGCGGACCCGGACGCCGCCACGCCCATGCCGTTGTCCACCACCTCCACGGTGCAGGTCCCGCCCTCCACGCCCACCACCACCGACGCCGACGTCGCCCGCGCGTGACGGCCCACGTTGGTGACCGCCTCACGGAGCACCGCCGCCACGTGCTCGCCCACGTCCTCGGGCACCGCGGCGTCCACCGGGCCCTCGAAGCGGGCCGGCACGTCGAACCCCACGACGTCGGCGAGATCGCCCAGGAGGTCCAGCACCCGTCCGCGTAGGCGCCCCAGCCCGATGCCGAGGCCGAGCTCGAAGATCGTGGCGCGGATCTGGCGGATCACCTCGTCGATCTCCGTGACCGCCTTGGAAAGGCGCTCCGCACGCTCGGGGGTGGTGGCCGTCCGCACCAGGCCCTGGATCGAGAGGCCCACCGCGAAAAGCCGCTGGATCACCGCGTCGTGCAGGTCCCGGGCGATGCGGTCGCGGTCGTCCAGCACGGCCAGCTCCTGCACGCGGCTGTGCAGCCGTGCGTTCTCGATGGCGATGCCCGCGGCCAACGCCAGCGCCCCCACCAGGTTCTCGTCGTCCGTGGTGAACTCGGACCACCCCGTCTTCTCGGTCAGGTAGAGGTTGCCGTACACCTCGTCGCGCACCTTCACCGGGACCCCGAGGAACGAGGTCATCGGCGGGTGGTGGGGCGGGAACCCGTAACTGTCGGGGTGGGAGCGGATGTCCGCCAGCCGCAGGGGGCGGGGGTCGCTGATGAGGATGCCGAGGACGCCCCTGCCGGTGGGCCGCGGGCCGATGCGCGCCTCCTCCTCCGGCGTGAGCCCCGACGTCACGAACTCCGCCAGGGCGGTGCGGTCCTCGTTGAGGATCCCGAGGGCCCCGTAACGGGCGCCGGTCATCGAGCGTGCCTCGTCCACCAGGTGCTCCAGCAGGACGGGCAGCTCCAGGTCGCGCTCGATCAGCAGCATCGCCGTCATGAGCCGACGGAGCAGGACCGGGTCGTCGATCCCCTTGTACGACACGGGCGCGATCCTACGCCCGCCCGCGCCGGCCGGTCCCCGCGTCAGTCGCTCCCCGCCGCCGCGTTCGACCGATCCCGGACCGGCAGCACGCCGAGCGCCTCCAGTGCCCCCGTCAGGCGGTCCCGCTCAGCCTGGGGACGACCGAAGGCCGCCAGGTCCACCTCCACGCCGAGCCGCCGGCAGAGCTGGACGAGGCGGGTGTCGTAACGGAGCTCGTGGGCCACGGCACCCACCACGTCCACCGGGTCGCCCGGCTCGCGGCGGGGGCCGCCGGCGCCGGAGGCGCCACCCTGCCGGGCCAGCTCGCGCACCAGCTCCACGGTGGGCATCGCCCGCTCGTGGTCCTCCCGCTCGACCGCCGCTCTCAGCAGGTCGGCGTACACGGCCGCCACCTCCGATCCCACCGCGGCGCCCCGGTGCCGGCCGGGCGTCCGGCGCCCTGCGCCTCGCCCCCGACCGATCTCTGGACCGTCATCATCGCCTCCGCCTCCCGCCGCGGGCCCGACCCGATCGGGGTCGAGCCTCCACCACCCCAGTGTGCGGCCGCCAGCCGGTCGCCGGAAGGGCCGGAAGTCCCCGGGCGAACGTCCCGGGCGAACGTCCCGGGCGCGGCGGTGAACATGGCCGGCCGCCACCCCGGGTACGGTCGGGGCATGGCCCACCGCACGCGCATCGCCAACATGCCCGAGCGCATCGTCGCCGGCGCCTTCATCCTCAGCACCGGGCTCGACAAGCTCCGGGCCGACGACGAGCACGCCGCCGGCGTCCACGGCATGGCCAAGGGCACCTACCCGTTCCTGGCCGACGTGCCGCCCCCGCAGTTCACCAAGGCGCTCGCCGTGGGCGAGGTCGCGCTGGGGAGCGCCCTGCTCCTGCCGGTGGTGAGCGACCGGACCGCCGGGCTGGGCCTGGCGGCGTTCGCCGGCGGCCTGCTCGGCCTCTACGCGCGCACGCCGGGGCTGCGCCGGGAGGGCAGTGTCCGCCCGAGCCAGCAGGGCACGGCGATCGCCAAGGACGTGTGGCTGCTGGGCATCGGCCTCGGCCTGGTGGCGGACTCCTTCCGGCGCCACGACCGCCGCCGGGACCGCCGGGTGGCCGACGGCGGGGCGTAGGGAGCAGCCGAGCCGGCCGGGGTCGCCGCGCACGGCCGGCCCCGGCAGCACACGGCCGGGATCAGGCCGGCGAGGGGACCACCGAGTACGTGTCACGGCCCGACCGCACGAGGGCTCCGGGGACCGCACCGGTGGGCGTGCCGTCCACCACCGTCTCCACCCCGTTGACGAGCACCCGCACCACGCCGGTGGACTCGGCGACGAGGCGGGGCGTCCCGCCCGGGAGGTCGTGCACCAGGCGGGCGGGCTCGGAGCCGACCGTCTCGGGGTCGATCACCAGCACGTCCGCCCAGGCACCGGGCGCCAGGCGGCCGCGGTCGCGCAGGCCGAAGAGGCTCGCCGGCTGCTCGGTCATCATCTGCACCGCCCGCTCCACGGGGACGAGCCGCCGGTTGCGCAGGCAGTCGCCCAGGAACGCCGTCGGGTAGTTGGACCCGCACATCCGGTCGAGGTGGGCGCCGGCGTCCGACCCGCCCACCATGGCGCGCGGGTCCTGCCACGCCTCCGCCCGCAGCGCCCAGCTCGCCTCGTCGCGGTCGGTCGGCCTGGGCCAGAGCACCGTCCGCAGGTCGTCGGCGATCACGATGTCCAGCAGGGTGTCGAAGGCACCGGCCCCGCGCTCGGCGGCGATCTCGCCCACGTCCCGCCATTCGAGGCCCCGGTTGGCCTCCGAGTAGGTGTCGCCGATGACGTAGTTGGACCAGCCGGCGAGGCGGCGGAAGACGCCGGCCTCCTTGGCGTGGGCCCGCTCGTCCAGGGTCCGGCGGACCTCGGGGTCGCGGAGCTTGGCGATCCGCTCCGGGACCGGGAGCCCCATCACCTCGCCCCATCCGGGGATGAGGAAGAGCGCGCAGTGGTTGAGGAAGCTCATGTTCATGGGCACGAGCGTGGGCATGGTGAGCGCCACGATGCGGCCGCCGGCGCGTGCCGCCGCCGTCGACGCCTCGAGCTGGTGCGCCATCCTCTCCGGCGCCCGGCCGTCCACGGTGAGGAGGTTCCAGTTCAGCGGCCTCCGGGCGGTGGCGGTCATGGCCACCATGAGGTCGACCTCCTCCTCGGAGAAGGCGTCGAGGCACCCGTTGGTGATGTACTCGAGCGTCGTGCCCTCGTGGGCCCCCACCTCCTCGCAGAAGGCGAGCATCTCCCGGCGGTCGGCGTAGCGGGACGTGACCGGGTTGCCCTCGCCGTCGGAGTGGGTGCGGGACTGCGAGGAGGAGAAGCCGAGGCCCCCGGCCTCGATCGACTCGGCCAGCAGGGCGCGCATGGCCCGGATCTCGTCGTCCGTGGCCACCTCGGTGCCCCGGTCCGCCCCCATCACCTTGCGGCGCAGCGCGCAGTGCCCCACGAGGAAACCGGCGTTCACGCCCAGGTTCCCGTCCAGCCGGTCGAGGTACTCCCCGAACGAGGACCAGTCCCACGGCACCCCCTGCTCGAGGGCGGCGAGCGGCATCCCCTCCACCTTGGCCATCATGCGGCGGAGGTAGTCGGCATCGGCCGCGTCCAGCGGCGCCAGGGTGAACCCGCAGTTCCCGCCGACCACCGTGGTCACACCGTGAATGTTGGAAGGGGAGGCGGCCGGGTCCCAGAAGAGCTGGGCGTCGTAGTGGGTGTGGGGATCCACGATGCCGGGCGCCACCATGAGCCCGTCGGCGTCCAGCTCGCGGGCCCCGTCCTCCTCGACCTCGCCCACCGCCACCACGCGCCCGTCCCGCACCCCCACGTCGCCCCGGCGCGGCGGGGCCCCGGTGCCGTCGACCACCAGGCCGCCGCGGATCACGTACTCGAGCATGGGAGACCTCCTGGACGCGGGACCGCCGGCGGCGCCCGGTTTCTGACGCGCCGTCAGGTCCGAGCTTAGAGGCTCAGCCGATAGGAGAGGCGCTGCCGTGCCGGGGGCCGCTACCCGGGCGGGCGGGTGGTCGGCAGGCCGAGCTTCCGGTGGTCCCAGGTCACCGTGCGCTCCACCTCCAGGCGCACCACCACGCGCTTGTGCAGCATGGCCTCCACGTGGGGGCGCAGCTCGGAGGTGTAGGGCCCCATGTACCGCTCGAACACGCTGACCCCGAGCGCCCACATCCGCTCGGGGTCCTCCACGATCTCCGCCCGGCCCACCAGCTCCACCCCCCGGAGCTCCTCGTAGTACTCGCCGTCCTCGATCAGGCAGGTCATGCGGGGATCCCGCCGCAGGTTCTGCACCTTCTGGGACTTGGCCTTGGTCTCCACGGCCACCGCGCCCTCGAGGAACCCGTACCACATGGCCACGGCGTGGATCGTCCCGTCGTGGTTGACCGAGCACATGGTCATGCTCTGCCGCCCGTGCAGGAAGGCGTCCACCTCGGCGGGCGTCATCCTGACGACGTCCCGCTGCTTCACCCCGTGCCCCATCGCCTCGGTCATCGGCCCTCGCCCTCCTCGCTGCGGCGGGTGGCCGCGGCCGGCGCCACGGGCACCGGCGCGCAGCGTAGCCGTGCCGCCACGCCGCCCACGGTCCCAGGCTGCCAAGAGTTCACCTGAGGATCACCTCGGTGTTGCGGCCGCTTCGCGGCCCGTTCATCTCGGTTCCGTACCG
>JBOGGH010000171.1:0-5906 GCA_050743905.1 Acidimicrobiales bacterium | reverse complement strand
GTGGCGGGCGGCTCGGCGGTGCTCGCTCCCGCGTGCGCCGGGACCGCGTCAGCCTCGCCCGCGTCGGCTGCTCCGGCGGCGGCCAGCACCTCGTCGTCGGCACCGACCCCGGTCGTCTCCACGGGGCTCGGGTCGGTGGCGCACGCGACGGCCAACGGGCTGAGCATCGGGTACCGCACCGGGGGGCACGGACGCTGGCTGGTCCTGGTCACGGGCCGTGGCGCCACCATGGCCGACTGGACACCCCTGCTCGTCCGCCAGCTCACCCGCCACAACCGCGTGCTGGTGTTCGACAACCGCGGCATGGGCACGACCGACGCCGGGCCGGTCCCGCCCGGCCAGGTGACCGTTCCGCTCATGGCCCGGGACACGCTGGCCCTCGCCGGCGCGCTCGGCATCGGCCGCTTCGACCTCATGGGCTGGTCGATGGGCGGCGAGATCGCGCAGCAGGTGGCGGTGGACGCGCCCCGGCGCGTCCGCAGGCTGGTCCTCTGCGCCACCAGCGCGGGCGGCCCGACCGAGGTGCCCCCGAGCGCGTCGGTCCGGGCGGTCCTGGACGAGCCGGACCTCCCCACGGCCACACTGCTCAACCTGAGCTTCCCCCGGACGCCGGCCGGGAGCCGGGCGTCCCAGGCCTACGCGGCCCGCGTGGTGGCGCAGGCCGAGGCGGACCACCTCCCGTCGGGAAGCTTCACGGCCACGTCCACAGGCCAGGCCGGCCAGCTCCACGCCCGGACGCAGTGGACGGCCGCCGGTGGCGGGGTCTACGGGGACCTCGCCGGCCTGGGCATGCCGGCGCTCGTCATGTGGGGGAGCAGGGACGTGGTGGTCCCGCCGGCCAACGACCGCCTGATCGTGGGGAAGCTGCGCCACGCGACGCGCCGGGTCTACCCCGGCACCGGCCACGCCTTCCTCTTCCAGGACCCCGTGGGAGTGGGGAAGGCCGTGGACGGCTTCCTGGACCGGTCGTGAGGTCGCGGGGCGCCGTTGACCCGCCCGGCCCGGACCCATAGGATACTGCGTATGGTACCCAGCGACCCAACCGGGGGGGCGCGGTGAGCGTCCGCCACGCGCTCCTGGCCTTCCTGAGCGTGGGCCCCAAGTACGGCCTGCAGCTCCGCCAGGAGTTCGAGGAGAGCACCGGCGAGGTGTGGCCCCTCAACGTCGGCCAGGTCTACAGCACGCTCCAACGCCTGGAGCGTGACGAGCTGATCGAGTCCGACGACCGCGGGGAGGAGGCGGGGCCGCAGAAGGTCTTCCGCATCACCGGCGCCGGGCGGGAGGAGCTCGACGCCTGGTTCAGCACGCCGCCGGACATGACCGAGCCGCCCCGCGACGAGCTCGTGATCAAGGTGCTGGCGGCGCTCCGCGTCCCCGGCGTCTCGGTGCACGACGTGATCCAGGTGCACCGCCGGTACCTGGTGGAGCTCATGCAGCAGTGGACGCGCCTCAAGGAGGACGAGGCGGAGTTCGACCTCACCTTCGCGCTGGTGGTGGACGCCGAGCTGTACCGGCTCGACTCCGTTGCCCGCTGGCTGGACGCCGCCGAGGGCCGGCTGCGGCGCGCCGAGCGCGAGGAGCCCCCGGCCACGGCCGGCCCGCTCATCCGCCGCAGGCTGGCGGCCCGGCGATGAGCTACCTGGAGCTGCGCGACGTCTCCAAGAGCTACGGCGCCGGGGCCGGCGAGGTGCAGGCGCTCGCCGGCGTCCACCTGGCGGTCGAGCGCGGCTCGCTCGTCGCCGTCATGGGCCCCTCCGGCTCGGGGAAGTCCACCCTGCTCACCATCGCCGGCAGCCTGGAGGAGCCCACCAGCGGCGAGGTGCTGGTGGACGGGGCGCCGCTCTCGGGGATGTCCCGGAACGAGAAGGCGCGGCTCCGTCGCCGGAGCGTGGGCTACGTGTTCCAGGACTTCAACCTCCTGGCCGGGCTCACCGCCGCCGAGAACGTCTCGCTGCCGCTCGAGCTGGACGGGGTCCCGGCCAGGACGGCCCGTCGCGCCGGTGTGGACGCGCTCACGGAGCTCGGGCTCTCGGACCGGGCCGACCACTACCCGGACCAGCTCTCGGGCGGCGAGCGCCAGCGCGTGGCCATCGCCCGCGCCGTGGTGGGGGAGCGCCGCCTCCTCCTGGCCGACGAGCCCTCGGGCGCCCTCGACTCCACGAACGGCGAGGCCGTGATGCGGATGGTCCTGGCCGCCTGCCGCCGCGGCGTCGCCGCGGTGGTGGTCACCCACGACGCGCAGCTCGCCTCCTGGGCGGACCGGGTGGTCTTCATCAGGGACGGGCGGGTGGTGGACCAGACGGTCCCGCCCCCCACCCCCGAGGAGCTCGTGGCCGACCTCCCGGCGCCGGGCCCCCTGCGGTAGCCCGCGCCGGCAGCCCGCGCCGGCAGCCCGCGCCGTCCTTCTGCTCCCGGTGGCTCGCCCCCGGCCCTTGACACGGTGGGCTCTATCGGTATGATACTGAGTATGTTCACGGGTGACCTACCCACTCCCGAGGCCGGGGCGCCGGCGAAGGACGGTCCGTGCCGATGAGCCTGCTCGAGCTGCTCGACATCTCGAAGTCCTACGGCGCGGCCACCACGGCGGTGCACGCCCTCGAGGACGTCGCCCTGTCCGTGGACGTCGGCCAGCTCGTCGCCGTCATGGGCCCCTCCGGCTCGGGGAAGTCCACCCTGCTCACCATCGCCGGCAGCCTGGAGGAGCCCACCAGCGGCGAGGTGGTGATCGACGGCGCGCCCCTCTCGTCGATGTCGCGCAACGAGAAGGCGCGGCTCCGGCGCCGGACCGTGGGCTACGTGTTCCAGGACTTCAACCTGCTCCCGGGCCTGACCGCCGCCGAGAACGTCTCGCTGCCCCTCGAGCTGGACGGCGTGGCCGCCCGCAGGGCGCGGGCCGCGGGCCTGGCCGCGCTCGAGCGGCTCGGCCTCTCGGACCGGGCCGACCACTTCCCGGACCAGCTCTCCGGCGGGGAACGGCAACGGGTGGCCATCGCCCGGGCCGTGGTGGGGGAGCGCCACCTCCTCCTGGCCGACGAGCCCTCCGGCGCCCTCGACTCCGCCAACGGCGAGGCCGTGATGGGGCTCATCCGCGACGCCTGCGGTCGCGGGGTCGCCGCGGTGGTGGTCACCCACGACGCCCACCTGGCCTCGTGGGCGGACCGGGTGGTCTTCCTGTACGACGGTCGCATGACCGACCACGCCTCGCCGGAGGGGGACGGCTCGCCGGTCGCCTCCCGGGCCGCGTCCGGGACGGCGGGCCCCGCCGCCGTGGGGGAGGTGCGATGACCACGGTCGTGGCCGCGCCGCCTCCCGTCCGGCGCCCGGCGGACGGGGGCACGCCCGCCCGGCGGGCCGTGGTCCGCTGGGCCTGGCGCCTGTGCCGGCGGGAGTGGCGCCAGCAGTTCCTGATCTTCGCCCTCATCACGATCGCCGTCGCCGCCACCATCGTCGGCTCCGCCGTAGCCACCAACAACCCGCAGCCGGCGGACTTCGGCTTCGGCACGGCGCAGGACGCCATCACCTTCACCACCTGGGACGCCCACGCCGAGGGCGTGGTCGCCAACCTGGAGCACCGCTTCGGCCGGGTGGAGCTGATCGAGAACGAGACCCGGTCGATCCCGGGGTCGATCGACACCTTCCAGCTCCGCGCCCAAGATCCCCGCGGGCCGTTCGGCGGTCCCATGCTGTCCCTGGAGTCCGGGCAGTACCCCGTGGGCGCGGGCGAGGTCGCCGTGACCAGCGGGGTGGCCTCGGCCTTCCACCTGCACGTGGGGGACGTGTGGCGGGTGGGCGGCGTCCCGAGGCAGGTGGTGGGCACCGTCGAGAACCCGCAGAGCCTCCTGGACGAGTTCGCCCTGGTCGCACCCGGCCAGGTGCGGCAGCCCACGCAGGTCACGGCGCTCTTCGACGCGCACGGGGCGTTGCCGGACTCGATCGGCAACCACGTGCAGACCCCGGCGACGGTGGCGCAGTCCAACCCCCTCAACCCCGAGACGATCTCGCTCGCCGCCCTCGCCCTGGGCATGCTGCTGATCGCCCTCGTCTCGGTGGGCGGCTTCACGGTGCTGGCCCAACGCCGGCTGCGCTCGATCGGCATGCTCGAGGCCACCGGGGCCACCGACCGCAACGTCCGCCTGGTGGTGCGGGCCAACGGCACGGTCGTGGGGATCGTGGGAGCCGTCGCCGGCTTCCTGCTCGGCCTGGTCGCGTGGCTGGCCTACCGCCCGAGCCTGGAACAGAGCGCGCACCACGTGATCGGCGTGCTCGCCCTCCCGTGGGCGGTGGTGGCCGCGGCGATGGTGCTCGCCGTCGTCGCCGCCTTCCTCGCCGCGTCGCGCCCGGCTCGTGCCGTCACCAGGGTCCCGATCGTCACGGCCCTCTCGGGTCGCCCGCCGCCGCCGCGCCAGGTCCACCGCTCGATGATCCCCGGCGTCGCGTGCCTGGTGGTGGCCTTCCTCCTCCTCGGGTACTCCGGCAGCACTAACCACGGCAACGGGAGCGGCGGGGCGCCCGAGCTCCTCCTCGGGATCGTGCTCCTCATCCCGGGGCTCATCCTGCTCGCCCCGTTCCTCCTCACGATCGCCGCCCGGCTCGGGCGCCGGGCGCCGATCGCCAGCCGCCTGGCGCTGCGCGACCTGGCACGGTACCGGGCCCGGTCGGGCTCGGCGCTGGCGGCCATCAGCGTGGGGGTGCTGGCCGCGGTGATCGTGATGCTCGCCGCCTCCGCCCGCTACGGCAACGTGCTCGACTACGCGGGGCCCAACCTCGCCGCCAACCAGCTCGCGCTGCACGTGAACGCGCCGCCGGCGGGCAAGCCGTTGGTGCGGCGCAACGCCGCCGGCCGCCTGGTCCCGGTCAAGCACCACCCGGTGGAGACGGCGAGCCCCGCCGAGCTGGCGGCGAGCGCCCGGCGGATCGCCGGCGGGCTCGGCGCGCAGCTCGTCCCCCTCGAGTCGCCGGATGTCTCGCTGGTGGGCACAGAAGGGGGTCGTAGCTGGAACGGGGCGATCTACGTGGCCACGCCGCGGCTCCTCCGCGCCTTCGGCATCGCTCCCTCGGAGATCCAGCCCGACGCCGACATCCTGAGCTCGCGTCCCGGCCTCTCCGGCGTCTCCGGCCTCGACCTCTACTACGGCCCCGGGAACGGCGTCCCGGGGGGGACGTTCACAGGCACAGGGGGCGGGCCGGGCGGGGGTCCCGGCGGCACGTCGTCGTCGTGCACGGCGGCGGGCCACTGTGTCCCGGACCCGGTCATCCAGGAGGTGGGCGCGCTGCCCTCCGGGACCTCGGCGCCGAACACGGTGGTCACCGAGCACGCCGTGCGGACGCTCCACCTCCGGTCGTCGACGCAGGACTGGCTGGTGGTGGGCAGCCAGCCGTTCACCGCCGCCCAGGTCAGCAGCGCGCAGCTCGAGGCCTCCACCTCGCAGCTCTCGGTGGAGTCGAAGAACGACCAGCCCACGTCCACAGCGGTGATCACCTGGGCGACGGTGTTCGGGATCGTGATCGCCCTCGGCGTGCTCGGCATGTCCGTGGGCCTGGTGCGGAGCGAGACGGCCGGCGACCTCCGCACGCTCGCCGCCACCGGCGCGTCCAGCTTCACCCGCCGCACGCTCACCGCTGCCACGGCCGGCGCCCTGGGGTTCCTCGGCGCGCTCCTGGGGACGCTCGGGGGCTACATCGGCATGATCGGGTGGCTCCGTGGCAACTCGCTGAACGGGGGCATCGCGGCGCTGGGGAACGTCCCGGTGGCGGACCTGCTCCTCGTCCTCCTCGGCATGCCGGCCTTCGCCGCCGTCGTGGGATGGGTGTTCGCCGGTCGCGAGCCGGCGGCGATGGCCCACCAGGCGATCGAGTGAGCGGCCGCCCGTGGCAGCCCGGCTGCCGCCGTCAGTCGACCTCGAACC
>JBOGGH010000170.1:0-5936 GCA_050743905.1 Acidimicrobiales bacterium | reverse complement strand
GGGCATGGTGGACTAGGCGATCCGCGAGCTCGACTGGGTGGTGGAGCGGGGGGCGCGCGTGGTCCTCATCCGCCCCGCGCCCGCCTGGGGCTGGGCCGGTCCCCGGTCGCCCGCCCTGCCCGAGTTCGACCCGTTCTGGGCCAAGGTGGCCGAGGCCGGCTTGGTGGTGGGCATGCACGCCTCGGACAGCGGCTACCAGCGCTACGCCAACGAGTGGGAGGGCATCCGCGACGCCGAGATGACCCCCTTCAAGGGCGGGTCGGGCTTCCAGGCCATCCTCGCCCACCAGGGCCGGCCGATCATCGACACCGTCTCCTCGCTGGTGGGCCACGGCCTCTGCACCCGGTTCCCCACCATCAGGTTCGCCCCGGTGGAGAACGGGTCGAACTGGGTGCGGCCGTTGATCGAGCACATGGAGAGCGCGTGGACGCTGAGCCCGAAGGCGTTCGACGAGAACCCCGTCGAGGTGTTCAAGCGGAACGTCTACGTGCACCCGTTCCACGAGGAGGACCCCAAGGGGCTGATCGACCTGATCGGCGCCGACCGGGTGCTCTTCGGCTCCGACTTCCCGCACCCCGAGGGCATGTCGGACCCGATCAGCTTCGTGGACGACCTCGCCGGCCTGCCCGACGACACCGTCCGCAAGGTCATGGGCGGCAACCTCAGCCGGCTCATGGGCCTGGACGACAAGGTCAAGGTCGCCGCCTGACCCATCAGGGGCAGGTGGTGGTCTCCACGCCGGGGAGGCCGGTGGGCTGGTACGGATCCGGGTTGGGCTTCCCGTCGAAGCGGTAAGCCCGTCCGTGACGGGATCCGAGGTTTGGCGCTGGAATGCGTCTGTGAGCGGTGGCTCCGGAAACGGAGCCAAAGTCTGAAAGATCCAGTTGGCGAGTCACAGGACAGCCTGGCGAGTGGTGGCGTCACATCCGTGTACTCTGATGTGAGGCCGTGGAGCACGAACATCCGTTCAGGGAGCCGGCGAGCATCGGAGGGGACCGTGGCGACTGCTGATGATGTGGCGGCGGCGGTGATCGAGCAAACTGGCCCGATCGACACCTTCAAGCTTCAGAAGCTCGTCTACTACAGCCAGGCCTGGCATCTTGCCTGGGACGGCGAGCAGCTGTTCGAGGAGGACATCGAAGCGTGGGCCGGTGGCCCGGTCGTCCGCAGCCTCTACTCCCGCCACCGGGGCCAGTACGCGGTAACGCGGTGGCCCTGGGGCAGCTCGGACAACCTGACGGCATCCGAGCGTGAAACGGTTCGGATTGTCGTCGACGCATACGGGCGCCTCACGGGACGCCAGTTGAGCGCGCTCACGCACAGGGAGCGCCCGTGGCGAGACGCTCGCGGCGATCTCGCTCCCGGAGAGCGTGGCGACAGGGTCATTACACCTGGCGACATTGCCGACTATTACGCCGGCCTTGATCAGGACGAGACCGCAACTCCAGTAGAAGACCTCGCATAGCACTTCACCGTGGCGCACGGGAAGAAGAGGCCGCTTGCCAAAGAGCGCGCCAATGCCGGGCCGCAAACCCCGAAGGCCAAGGCTGCGACCGTCGGCCCTCAAGTTCCAAAGGCCATCGTCAAGTTCATGGAAGCCGACGGGAAACACTCTCACCCGGTCTTCTCGTTCAGCCTCGCTGACAACACCTACGCGGAGAGGTGGGGCTGGCCACTGCTCACGGCACCGGACGCCCTGCGCCTCGTCGAGTTCCTTCGCATCTTGGCGACTACGCCATGGCGCGAGATCCGCTTGCAAACGTCAGGTAGACATCTCAGGCACCACCCCCAGCCGATAACGAGCCTGTGCTCGGCGGCCCGTCGCCGACTTCGGGAACTGGAGCTTGATGACCTTGATACCGAGATCTTCCGATTCCGGGACGGTGGCAAGAAGCGCCTCTGGGGCTTTGATCGTGATGGCATCTTCTACGCAGTGTGGTGGGATCCCGATCACAAGGTGTACCCCACGGAGCTGAACTAGCCCTTCTTGATCCAGCCCTCGCAGCGGACGAGCTCGTCCACGGTGGGCTGCCAGACCGCCACCGGTCGCTCCGGCTCCCTTGCCCCAGCGACCTGCCGGCCGGACGGCGGTCGGTACACTCGCCACGTGCGCGTGGTGGTGGACTTCGATCTCTGCGAGTCCAACGCGCTCTGCATGGCGGCGGCGCCCGAGGTGTTCGAGGTCCGCGACGACGACTTCCTCTACGTGCTGGACGAGGAGCCGCCCGAGGCGCTGCGGGAGAAGGTGGAGGCGGCCGCCATGGCCTGTCCCAAGGCTGCCATCACGATCGTGGACTGAGGAGCAGCGGCGGGTCAGGCCCGTCGTACCGGGACGTGCGAGTAGCCGGCCACGTTGGCCATCTGCACCCGCTCCAGGCCCTGCTCGTCCACCTCGAAGCTCGGCCACCGCCGGGCCAGCTCCTCGATGGCCACCCGGCTCTCCAACCGGGCCAGCGCCGCGCCGAGGCAACTGTGGATCCCGTAGCCGAACCCGAGGGCCAGCCCCGGCGTGCGCCCGATGTCGAAGCGGTCCGGGTCCGGGTAGTGGCGCTCGTCATGCGTGGCGGACCCGGTGACCAGCAGCGTGGGCTGGCCGGCGGGCACCGTGACCCCGCCGTAGGTGGCCTCCCGGGTGGAGAACCGCCCCTGGTACTGGGAGGGCGGGTAGTAGCGCAGGATCTCCTCCACGGCGCCGGGGATCCGTGACGGGTCCTCCACGACGGCGCGGTACTGGTCCGGGTGGCGGTGGAAGAGGTAGGCCGCGTTGCCCACCAGCTTGGTCACCGTCTCCGCGCCGGCGCCGCCCAGCAGCGCGGCGAAGCCGGCGATCTCCTGGTTGTCCAGCCGGGTGGCCGTGCCGTCGCCCCGGTCGACCTCGACCTGGGTGAGGTGGGTGAACATGTCGTCGCCGGGCTGGCGGCGCTTGGCCTGGGCCAGCTCCAGGAAGTACGCGCCCATGGCGATCTGGGCCTCCATCCCCTCTGGGGTGGGGTCGCGGTCGCCGGGCTCCCGGTGGAGCCCGACGTCGATCCAGTGGCGGATCTGCTGCCGCTCGCCCGCTGGCACGCCCAGCATCCGGGAGATGACTTCCACCGGGAACGGCGCGGCAAGCTCTGCGACGGCGTCGAACCCCTCGGCGCCGTCGAGCGGGTCGAGGTAGGAGGCCACCACCTCGCGCACCATCGGCTCCAACGACGCCACCGCACGCGGCGTGAACACCCGGCTCACCAGGGCCCGGAGCCGGTCGTGCTCGGGCGGGTCCATCATGATGATCAGCCGGAAGGAGCGGATCAGGGACTCGTCCTGGCTCAGGGTGGACAGGTCCACGCCGTGGGCCGACGAGAACGTCCTCCAGTCCTTGTGGGCGGCGCGGACGTCCTCGTAGCGGAAGAGGGCCCAGAACCCGTAGCGCTCGCTGTGGAAGACCGGTGCCTCGTCCCGCATCCGGCGGTAGAGGTCGGAGGGGTCGTTGAAGTACTCGTCGGAGAAGGGGTCGAACTCCGGCGGCGCGAGCCCCGCCACGGTGTCCATGGTGCGCCTCCGTGCGTCGGGCCAGCGGGACCGGCCCATGGTAGGGCAGGTGGCGGCGCAGGAGCGCCGGGGAGCCCGGCGACCGGGGCCCCGGAGAACGGACGTGCTACCTTCCGATGTTGAGGGCAGGGGCGAGGAGGGGACCATGGCCGACGTGACCGACGAGCGGTTCGACCCGGAGCTCTTCATGGACCCGCAGAACGCGCGGGAGCCGCAGGCCTTCTACCGCCGCGCCCGGGCGGCGGGCGCCGCCCTGCCGGCGCCGTACGGCGGCGTGGAGGTGGTGCGCCGGGCCGACGTCGAGCACGTGCTGCACCATCCCGAGGTGTTCTCCTCGGCCATGGAGGCGGTGGATCTCGGCCAGTCGGTCCCGCTCATCCCCCTCCAGGTCGACCCGCCCGAGCACGTCAAGTACCGCAAGCTGCTCGACCCGATCTTCGCCCCCAAGCGCATGAACCTGATCGAGCCCGACGTCGCCGCCATGGTGAACGACCTCATGGACGGGTTCGTGGACGACGGCGCCTGCGAGCTCACCACCGCGCTGGCCGAGCCGCTGCCGTCGTCCGTGTTCCTCCGGCTGATCGGGATGCCCGTCTCCGAGCTGCCGATGTTCCTGGCCATGAAGGACGGCATCCTGCGCCCGCAGGGGGCGGACATGGACGAGGTACAGGCCAACCAGCGGGCCGCCTCGGCGGAGGTGGAGGCGTTCTTCGCCCAGGAGCTGGCCGACCGCCGGGCCAGCCCCAAGGACGACCTGATGAGCATGTTCAGCACCGCCGAGGTGGCGGGGGAGCGGCTCACCGACGACGAGATCCTGGGCATCTGCTACCTCTTCCTCATCGCCGGCCTGGACACGGTGACCGACTCGCTCGAGTGCTTCTTCGCCAACCTGGCCCAGCACCCGGAGCGCCGGCGGCAGATCGTCGACGACCCGTCGATCATCCCGAGCGCGGTGGAGGAGCTGCTGCGGTGGGAGACCCCGGTCACCACTGTGGCCCGGATAGCCGCCCAGGACGCCGAGATCGGCGGCTGCCCGGTGCACCGGGGCGAGCACGTGGGGGTGAGCATCGGCTCGGCCAACACGGACGAGGACGCCCTGCCCGACGCCTACCAGGTGGACCTCACGCGCAACAGCAAGCACCTCGCCTTCGGCGGTGGCGTCCACCGGTGCCTCGGCTCGCACCTGGCGCGGTTGGAGCTGCGGACCACGCTGCGGGAGTGGCACGCACGGATCCCCGACTACGAGCTGGCGCCGGGGACGGAGCTCGAGTACGGCGTCGGCCTGCGCCAGCTTGAGTCGCTGCCGCTGGTCTGGTCCACGTAGCCCCGGCTGGCCGGTGGACGGCCGGGACCGGGGCACCGGCCCTGACCTGGAGGTGGACCTGCCCGGGGGCGGGAGGACCGGCCTCGCGCTGCTCGGCGACCCCGCCGGCCACCCGGTGCTCTGCTGCCACGGCGGCCTGACCTGCCGCCTCGACGTGGCGCCGGCCCACGGCGCGGCGCGGCGGGCGGGCGTCCTCCTGGTCTCCCCGGACCGGCCCGGGGTGGCCCGGTCGGTGCGGGAGCCCGGGCGCACCGTGGGAGGCTGGGCGACGCGGGCGGCGGCCCTCGCCGACCACCTGGGCCTCGGGCGGTTCGCGGTGCTGGGCTGGTCCATGGGGGGTCCCTACGCCCTCGGCTGTGCGGCGCTCCTTGCCGACCGCGTGGAGGCCGTGGCGGTGGTGGCCGGCGGCGTCCCGCTCGCCTGGCCCTGCGCCAGCGGTACCTTCCTGGACCGGCTGGACGCCCGCCTCATGGCGCTGGCCCGGGAGCGGCCCGGCACCGCCGAGCTGGTGGTGGCGGCGAGCCGGCGGCTGGCCCTGGACCCGCCGGCGTGGCTGGAGGTGGCCCGTCGCACCATGCCGCCGGTCGACGTGGCGGCGATCGAGGAGGTGGGGGTGGCGCGCTACGCCGCGGCGGTGGCCGAGGGGCTCGCCTGCCCGGCCGGCGTGGTGGACGAATTCCTCGCCTTCGACGCGCCGTGGGGCTTTGCCCACGGGGACGTCGCTCAGCCGGTGCGCCTGTGGCAGGGGAGCGAGGATCCCGTGGTGCCGCCCTCGTGGAGCGAGGCCACCGCCGCCGCGCTGCCCCGTGCCGAGCTGCGCACGGTGGCCGGGGCCGGCCACCTGGTGGCCGTGGGGCGGTGGGACGAGATCCTCGGAGACCTGCTGGCCGCCGCCGCAGGGTGAGCACGGCGGCCGAGCGCGCCGGCTGAGCGCCCGGGTGGCGCCGGCACTGAACGAACACCTGTTCGCCCCCGGGCTAGGATGGCTCCGTGGCGGCTCCGTGGCTGACGCTGCAGGGCTCGCTCTTCGCCGCCGGTCCCACCGCCGGCCCGGCCGCCGCGCCGCGCCCGCTCGCGGATG
>JBOGGH010000169.1:0-5939 GCA_050743905.1 Acidimicrobiales bacterium | reverse complement strand
CCCCGGGTCCCACCGCCCTCGGCACCTTGACAAGAGTATCGGCAGCTCCAGGAGCGGCGCTTGAGCACGCGCTCGCTCTCGTAGGGAGGAGAGAGAGCGCCGCCTTTGGAGTGGGGGTTTACCCGCGTACAAAAGCGCCGCGGGCAGCTAACCCGCGCGAAAACCTGTACCAACATTCTAATGTACTGACAATTGATCCGCCAGGAGTGATGCCGAGAGCTCGCCGAGAGTCCTCGGAGGTCGCGGACGGCTACGACAGACCGGTCAAGCTGGCGGGCCGCCCGATCGGCCCGAGCGGGCGGAGCGGGCGGAGCGGGCGGCCCCTACCGCTGGCCCTTCCCCGCCCTGCGCTCGCTCTCGGAAGCGATGGCGTCGACCGAACCCAGGACCGCTCGCTCCCAGGCGCCCGCCACCTTCCTGCCCCACAGCGCCCCGAAGCCCCAAAGGTCGGTGCCAAGCTCGCCCTCGTAGACGAAGGTGGTCGTCCCGTCGCCGTGCGGAGTGAGCTCGAAGGTCTCGTGCACGACCGGCACCGGCCCCCGGACGAGCTCGAAGGTGACGAGGCGGGGACGCTCGAAGCGCACCGTCTCGGTGGTCGTCGCCGTCAGGCCGAGACCAGCAGGCGTGTAGTGGTCGGCGAGCACCATGTCGGAGCCGCGCTCACGTACCTTCAATTTGTCCTCCATCGCCCGTGGCGTTTGGCCCAGATAGGGCGCCGCGATCACGTCGAAGACCACCTCCGCCTCGGCATCGATCTGCCGCCTGATCGGCCCGAGCGGCCGCAGGCGCCGCCCCACGCCGAGGTCGGGCGCGACCGATCCCCTGACGACGAGCACGTAGAGGCCACCCGCGGCGGTCCCGGCCAACCCGATAGCTCCGGCACCGCCGAGGAGCGTTCGGGTAGTTCCCATCGCGCGAGACCGTACCGAACGCCCCACCCCTGGGCCAGCGCCGGTCTTGCTTCGACCCGCCGGGGGCACTACGCTTCCACTACGTACGTAGTTGACGCGGTAGACAGTGAGGCGGTGAACGAGTGATCGAGTTCCAGCTCGACCCGGTTTCGGGCGTTGCGACCTATCTACAGCTGGTCCAGCAGGTTCGTCAGGCGATCCGTGTCGGCATCCTGGCACCAGGCGACCAGTTGCCGACGGCCCAGCAGGTCGTGGCCAAGCTGGCGATCAACCCGAACACGGTGTTCAAGGCATACCGAGACCTCGAACGCGACGGATTGGTGCGCCCGCGACCCGGTCAGGGGACCTTCGTCGTCGGGACGCTCCCCCGCAGCGATCCCGCCGCCCAGGGGCGCTTCCTCGCCTCGATGTCCGCTTGGTTGCGCAAGGCACGCGCCGCCGGCCTTGACCCAGACGACATCGAGGCGATCTACCGGACCGCCATTCGCCACGTATTCGCAGAAGGTGTCGCATGACGCCCGTCATCGAAACGACGGGGCTCGGCAAGCAGTACGGGCGAAAGTGGGCGCTGCGGGACTGCAGCCTGGCAATCCCTGAGGGCAAGGTCGTTGGACTGGTCGGACCGAACGGGGCAGGGAAGACGACGCTGTTGCACCTGGCCGCCGGTCTCCTTGCACCCACGGCCGGGTTGATCACAGTGCTCGGCGGGCTCCCCGGCGACGGGTCCGGACAGCTCGCGCGGGTGGGCTTCGTCGCCCAGGACACGCCGATCTATGCCGGGCTTTCGGTCGCCAAACATCTGCGCATGGGCGCGTACCTCAACAAGAGCTGGGATCAAGGACTGGCCAAGCGTCGGATCGAGCAGCTCGAGCTCGACCCACGCCAAAAGGCGGGATCGCTGTCGGGCGGTCAGCGGGCCCAGCTGGCACTGACGTTGGCCGTCGCCAGGCGACCCGAGCTCCTGCTCCTCGACGAGCCGGTAGCGAGCCTGGACCCGCTTGCTCGACGCGAGTTCCTCCAGAGCGTCATGGAAGTCGTCGCTCGGGACGGGGTCAGCGTCGTGCTCTCCTCGCACCTCATCACCGACCTGGAGCGGGTCTGTGACTACCTGGTCATCCTCGTCGCCTCCCACGTCCAGCTGTCCGGGGAAGTGAGCGACCTGCTGGGATCGCACTGGCGCATCTCCGGTCCTCGCCGGGACCCGGGCACGCTGCCCTCAGACCAAGAGGTCATCGAGGAGAGCCACACGGACAAGCAGAGCACCTTCCTTGTGCGCACCAACCAGTCCATCGTCGATCCGGTCTGGAACGTGAAGCCGGTGACTCTGGACGATCTCGTCCTTGCCTACCTGAGCAATCCCCGTCGCGGCCGCGTGCGCGAGTCAAGCCTTGGAGTGGTCCGTTGATCCGGCTCACGTGGATGCAGTTCCGTGTCCACGCGTTGGTTGCCCTCGGCGCCCTGGTGATCGTCGCCATCGTCTTGGGTGTGACCGGCCCCCACCTGGCCCGCCTCTACGACATCACGGTCGTCAACTGCGCGGCACACAGAGATTGCTCGACCGCCGCGTCGGCACTGACCCGCACCGACAGCAGCCTGCAGGCCGTGCTCAACGTGCTGGTGGAGGTCGCTCCCGCCTTGATCGGGCTCTTCTGGGGGGCGCCCCTCGTCGCCCGGGAGCTCGAGACCGGCACCTACCGCTTGGCGTGGACCCAAGTCACCCGCGCCCGCTGGGTCGCCATCAAGCTTGGGCTCCTCGGCCTCGCCGGCATGCTCGTCGGCGGGATCTTGAGCCTAATGGTCACGTGGTGGTCGAGCCCGCTCGACACGGTCCGCATGACGCCATTCTCGTCGTTCGACCAACGCGACCTCGTCCCGGTCGGCTATGCGGCCTTCGCCTTCGTGCTCGGAGTCACCGCGGGCGTGCTCATCCGGCGGACGCTCCCCGCGATGGCCGCCGCCCTGGCAGGCTTCGTCGTGGCCCGGGTGGTCGTCGCCCACTTCGGCCGCCCGTACTTGGTCTCGCCGCTCAAAATCACCATCCCCGACAGCACGATCGCTGCCACCGGGACGTCGCCGGCGAGCGCCGGGGCGCCCAATCCGCGCGACTGGGTCATCTCCGAACAGACGATCAACGCCAAGGGACAGGTAATCGGGCAGTTCGGCTCGATCGGCAACGGCACCGCGCCGGTGGGCGTCACGCGGCACGGCGGCGTCGTGCTCGGGGGTGGGTACTCTTGCCCGGGCCTCGCGATGCCCCATAAGCCGTCGCCAAGCTCCTCAGAGACGTTCCATGCGCTCATCCAGAAGTGCGTCGACCAACTCCACATCCGCGAAGTGCTCGTCTATCACCCCATCGGTCACTACTGGGCGCTCCAGTGGACCGAGCTGGGGGCCTTCCTCGGCGCAGCGATCGCCTTGAGTGCCTTCTGCCTCTGGTGGGTCCGGTGTCGCCTCGTCTGAATGAGGATCAAGCCAGATCGTCCATTACGGCGTCCGCTCCACTCAGCCAACCGCTGCTCGTGCGAGCGCGGAACGACGGGTCGTTGGCCCGTCCGCACCCCCTGCCTCGATCGTGCACGCCGATCATCCCCGAGCCACTTGAGAGTTCGGTGCGCTCCTCGTGTCGGAGGGCGTCGTGCAAGCGCGCGGCGGGACCGATGCTCCTATGTTTGTCAAGACTGAATTTGAGGGGCATATGGGCTTGTCACAAGCCGGTCGATAAGGCGGGCGACAAGGCGCGTAGGTCATCGAGTCCGTATGGGCTGCAGTCGGCGAAGAGGAACTTCGCCAAGTCGTGCTCCGCCAAGATGTCGGGACGCTCCAAGAAGTACTGGAGGACGTCTGCGATCTCGATGGCGTCGAGAGCGTCGAGGACAATGTGGGCTTTCAAGGGCTGTCCTTTCGAGGAGGGCGCCGACGGCTCGGGCGGGACAGGACAGGGATGAGCCACTCGAGAGGGCAAGCTCTTAGCAAGCCACCATGCACCAGCCGCAGGCGCGGGATCTGTGCGCACTTCGTTCGAAGGACAGCGCCTCGGCGCGTCGGCCGATTACCGGGCCAGACCCACCGCCACGAAGCTTTTAGGAGCGGGCAGGTAGCGGTACACCTCCCGGGCCACGTAGCGCTTGAGCATCCGGATGATCTCCATCTTGGAGCGGCCGTCCTTCTGGCGAAGCTCTATGTAGGCCTTGGTGCGGGGATCGGAGCGCAGCCGGGTGAGACGATGCGGAACAGGGCCGAGTTGGCCTGGCGATCACCGCCGCGGTCGGGGCAGTAGCGGGTGACCTTGCCGGAGGAAGCCTCGATCGGTGCCACTCCGCAGAGATGCGCCCAGGCCGCCTCGGATCGGAGGCGGCCTGGGTTGTCCCCGGCGGTGACCAGCAGGGTCGCCGCGCTGTCCACTCCTACCCCGTGCAGGCTCAACAGGTCGGGGGAGGTCACCCGCACCAGCTCGGAAAGCAGCCGATCGAGGCGCTCCTTCTCCTCGTCGAGCTCGAGGACCCGGTGGCCCAGCACCGACAGAGCCGCTGGGCGTTGCCGAGTTCCGCACCACCAAGGCCGGCCACGCTCGGCTCCTTCGAAGGACAGGCTGACCGTCAGCCGATTCGAGAGTCAAACCGCTTGTTACCGGCGTATCTGTCTGAGCACGGCTGTGGGGTAAACGGCGCCAATCATTGGGGATCGGTTCGTTGGGCAGGGATCGTGACGACGGCGAATCGAATCTGGCGCAGGTCTGATAGCAACTCCCCGTGGCGATCGTGTGGGCGTGCCGGGAAAGCGTCAAGACATACGCAGCCCTCGGGCGACGAGCTCCGGCGCCGCGCTTTGACTGCTCCACGTGCCACCGGCCGCTCGCTTTCGATGGCGCCTACTCCCGCCAGGTCCGCGAGGCGGGGGCGGTGCACCGCGTCTTCGTCCGCAGGGTGCGCTGCCGGGGTTGCGGGACATCCGACGTTCTGTTGCCGTCCTTCGTGGTGAAGGAACCGCCTGGACAGCGCCTCGTCGCTCGGAGCGGCCGTCCTCGTGCACACCGGACACGTCACCGAAGACGTCATGGAGCTCTGCCGAGGTGTCCCAGCCCGAACCTTGCGGTCTTGGCAGAAGCGATTCGCCGACACGGCAGACGCGCTCACGAGCTGGCTCTCGGCTCTTTGCGTCGAGTGGGGTGGGCTCGTCCCGACCTACCCGGCCGAGCAGGCCGATCGCGCCATCTCGGCCATCGTGGCCGTGTCGAAGGCGGTCCAGCGACGACGCAGCGACGCTCCGCCGGCGTGGATACTGGCCAGCGTCATCACAGACGGCCAGGTCATGGCGAACCGCGTAGATCTGCCGCGACCCGGTGTCGGCAGCCGTTTGCCCAGCAATCACAAGGGTAAAGTCGTCACCTGTCGGTCACACCAAAAACCGGCCTCCCTGGACTCGAGCTAGGCGAGAGTCACCGCGTCGGCGTTGGCTACTTCCATGGGGCGAGAAGGAGAGGAGCGCCTCTCGCAGCCAGCCTCATCGCACGATGCCGAACGGTCATCACCAAATCACGCTCCAGCGTTGTCATTCAATCCGGCCGGTAACACCGCCATGGAACAAAGACAGGGTCAAGCGTCGGCTCGGGCCGCTCGGCCTCGTCAGACGGGTGCCGTCCTGACCGCTCCAGAAATCGCGCAGCTCGCAGACGTTCCCGGTCCGGCACTGAGTAGCAACGGAGTGAGGGCGTCCCAAGCCAGCGCGCCGCTTCGGTCGCCGTGCCGCCGCGAGACGCTCCGAAGAGGTGAACCTCGTCGGCCACGGATGTGATCTCCTCGAGAAACCCCTCCTGTGCTCCACACTCCGGATCTTCGACTGTTCCCTCAGCGAAGAGAACAGCGACCCGGGCGCGCCTGCCGTCCGACTTCCGGCGCAGGACTCGGCCCATCCGCTGGATCATCTGCCGGCGGGACCTGCTGGCGGCGACGATCACGGCCATGTCCGCTTCGGGCACGTCAACGCCCTCGTCGAGTACGTGAGGGGCTGCGATGACATCGATCTCCCGCT
>JBOGGH010000168.1:0-5946 GCA_050743905.1 Acidimicrobiales bacterium | reverse complement strand
CCCTCGGCAAGCGGGCGCTCTTCTCCGCCGCGGCGCCGGTGGACGGCACCCCGCCGCCCGGCCCGGCGCAGCCGGACACCGAGCCGCCCGGCACCGAGCCGCCCGGCACCGGGCACGCCACCGCCGGCGACCCCGTG
This sequence comes from Acidimicrobiales bacterium, assembly GCA_050743905.1. Taxonomy (GTDB): domain Bacteria; phylum Actinomycetota; class Acidimicrobiia; order Acidimicrobiales; family RAAP-2; genus JBOGGH01. The sequence continues at coordinate 5,809 of JBOGGH010000168.1, read as the reverse complement.
ACGTCGACTGGCCCGATCGCCGTCACCTGCTCCACGTGCGGCGCCACCTCGCGGGTGGGCGTCCTCGACTTCGTCCTCTACCAGCTCCCCGTGGGCTACTGGCTGCCCCGGGGGCGGTTCGGGCACCGCATGACCTGCCCGCGGTGCCGCCGCCGCACCTGGGCCGCCGTGACGCTGCGCCGCGACTGAGCCGCCCGCGTGAGCATCCACCACCTCATCGTCACCTACGGGTACCTGGCCGTCTTCCTGCTGGTGGCCATCGAGAGCTTCGGCGTGCCGCTCCCCGGCGAGACGGCCGTCATCACCGCCGCCACCTACGCCGGGGCCACCCACAGCCTGTCGGTCTGGGTCATCTTCCTGCTGGCCGCCCTCGGCGCTGTGCTCGGCGACACCGGCGGGTACTGGATCGGCAACAAGGGCGGCTACCGCCTCCTCCGCCGGTGGGGCCACTACGTCCGCTTCGACGAGCCGAAGCTGAAGGCGGCGCGGTACCTCTTCGAGCGCCACGGCGGCAAGGTGGTCTTCTTCGGCCGGTTCGTGTCGATCCTGCGCACCTACGCCGCCTTCCTCGCCGGGACCGCCCGCATGCACTACGGGCGGTTCCTCACGTGGAACGCGTCGGGGGGGATCCTGTGGGCCGCCGTCTACTCCTTTGGCGCCTACTTCGCCGGCTCCACCCTGGCCTCCGCCTCGACCCCGGTGGCGATCGGCCTGGGCGTGGCCGCCGTGGTGCTCATCGTGGCGGCGCTGCTCCTGGTCCGCGGCAAGACCGCCGAGCTGATGGCGCGGGCCGAGGCCATGTACCCCGGGCCCCTGGAGCCCTGAGGCCGGTCCGGCCCCGGACCGCCCGGCCCCGGCCTCTCAGTCCATCCGCCCCTCGGCCAGGTAGAAGCGGGCCGGCACGTCCGCCTCGCGACGTACCCGGCCGCGCTCCTCCAGCAGCACCAGGTGCGCGAGCGTCTCGCCGTTGGCCGCCCGCTGCATGAAGCTCGGGATCTCGTCCCAGGGACGCGACCACTCCAGCGAGAGCGTGATGTCCCAGGCGGACGCGCCCGGGCGCGAGGCCAGCACGGACTCGATGGCCCGGAGGCGCTCGCCGTGATGGCGCTCGATCTGGTCCAGCCGGGATCCCAGGTCGGCAAAGCGGTACTCGTGGGCCGGGAGCACCTCGTCCGGGACGAGCACCCGCATCCGGGCCAGCGACTCCAGGTAGTCGCCGAGCGGGTTGGCGTCCTGCTGGCTGTGGAAGGAGATGTTCGGCGTGATGCGGGGGAGCACGTGGTCGCCGGAGAGCAGCAGGCGGTGCTGCTCGCTGTAGAGGCAGATGTGCCCGGGCGAGTGGCCCGGCGTCCAGATGGTGCGCAGGTCCCACCCGGGGAGGTCGAGGGCCCGGTCGTCCTCCAGGAGGACGTCGGGCTCCGCCATGGACACGAGCGAGCGGATCTCCATCGAGGCGTGCGCCAGGTTTGGACGACTGTCCGCCGGGACGCCGGAGATCGCCAGCAGCTCGCCCATGCGCGCCACCAGGTCGTCGGTCTCGACGTAGCGACCCTGCAGGAGGGCGGCGTCGGCGGGGTGGAGGCCCACCCAGGCGCCGGACGCCTCGCGCACCCGGCCGGCCAGGCCGTAGTGGTCCGGGTGGATGTGGGTCACGACCACCGCCCGCACGTCGCCCATGCTCCCGCCGGCCTCCTCGAGCCCGCTGTTGAGGGCCTGCCAGGCGTCGTCCGTGTTCCAGCCGGCGTCCACCAGGGCCACCCCGTTGTCCAGCTCGAACAGGTACACGAGCACGTAGCGCAGGGGGTTGTTGGGGATGGGGACCGGGACCGACCAGAGGCCGGGGCGCACCTGCTCCACGGGGGGGAGGACGTTGCGGTCCCAGGCGTCCTTCTGCAGGGTGCCGGTGACCTGGACCACGCGAGCACGGTACACGGGGCCTCCGAGCGGGCACCAACGGCCCCTCGCCCGCCCCACCGCGGGCATGGTCCCGCCCGCCCCGGGCGTCGACCGGCCCCCTTCCAGGTAGGGGAAAGGGTGCAGTCCCGTTGCGGGCGTGGCGCAGTCGTGGTGCGGGCCGGTTAGGAGAATTTGGGCAATTCGTGGCTTTTGCGGGCACGTGCAGCTACCATGGCCTGGCACAGTGCACGAAGAGCCACGTCGGACCCGTTGTTCACGGGGACCGGCGACCGGCTCGGCGTGGCCGGACGGCCCACCGGAGCACCCGAGTCGGAGGGAGGAGAAGTGGCCGGCACGGACCAGCAGGCGTGGCGGATCCGCCAGGTGATCGACGGGTGCAGGGACGCCTTCATTGAGTTCGACGGCGACTGCGCCATCATCGAGTGGGGCCGGCGCGCCGAGCAGCTCCTCGGCTGGACCCGTGAGGAGATGGTCGGCCGCACCCTCTTCGACTGCGTGGCCGACCGCCACGTGGAGGCGATCGAGCAGGGGATGGCCGTCCTCCGGTCGTGGGGCGCCGGCGTGAAGCCGGAGGCCCTGCCCACGGGGGCGCGACCGCTCGTGCTGGAGATCGAGCTCCGGCACCGGAGCGGGGAGACGGTGGCGGCCACCGGGTCCGTGTTCGCCACCGGTACCGCTCCCGAGCTGCGCATCGGCGTGTTCGTGCAGGAGGCTCGGACCGGGGAGGAGGGCCACCACGGCGAGGGGCACGGGGCGCCGCAGATCCGCGACCGCCTGCACGACCCGCTCACCGGGCTGCCCAACCGCATGCTCTTCATCCAGCGCCTGGCCACGGCCATCGCCGCGCTCCGCGAGGCCGGCGGGTCCGTGGCGGTGGTGGCGTTCGGCCTCGACCGGTTCAAGGCCATCAACGACGCGATGGGCCACGAGGCCGGCGACGACCTGCTCGTGGCGGTGGCCTCGCGCCTGCGGCTCGCCGGCGGGTCGGTCCGGCCGATCCTCGCCCGGCTCGGCGGGGACGAGTTCCTCGCCCTCTTCGAGCAGCCCGGCGGCGTGGCCGGGCGCGACGCCGAGGTGTACGCGGCACGGGTGCTGTCGGCCATGGGGGAGCCGTTCGACATCGGGGGCCGGGAGATCTTCCTCTCGGCGAGCGCCGGCATCGCCTCGACCGCCGACCACGGCACGGAGGCGTCCATGTTCCTCGCCGACGCCGAGGCGGCGATGCACGAGGGCAAGGGCGGTGGCGGGGGCGGCATGCGGGTCTTCGGCGAGGCGATGCGCCGGCAGGTGGTGGAGCGGCTCCACACCGAGCTCGACCTGCACCGGGCGCTTGACCGAGGCGAGCTCACCCTCCACTACCAGCCGGTGGTGGACATCGCCGGGTCGGGGACGGTGGGGATGGAGGCGCTGCTGCGGTGGTGCCACCCCGAGCACGGCCTCATGGGCCCGGACCACTTCATCCCCGTGGCGGAGGAGAGCGGGCTGATCATCCCCATCGGGGCCTGGGTGATGGCCGAGGCGTGCTCCCAGTTGCAGCGGTGGCACCAGGACGGGGGCATGGCCTCGGGCACCGTCGAGGTCAACCTCTCGGCACGCCAGGTGGACCACCCCGACCTCATGGCCACCGTGGAGGAGGTGCTGGAGACCACGGGCCTCCCGCCGGAGCACCTCACGCTCGAGATCACCGAGAGCGCGCTCATGCGCGACGCCGACTCGGCCATGGGCGTGCTGGGAGCGCTCAAGCGCACCGGGGTCTCGCTCGCCGTCGACGACTTCGGCACCGGCTACTGCTCGCTCAGCTACCTGCACCGCTTCCCGCTCGACATCCTCAAGATCGACAAGGCGTTCGTGGACGAGCTGGACGACGGCGAGGGCACCGAGATCGTGGCGGCGGTGGTGGACCTGGCCCACGCGCTCGGCCTGGACGTGGTGGCCGAGGGCGTGGAGACCGAGCGGCAACTGGCGATCCTGCGCCAGCTCGGGTGCGACCACGCGCAGGGCTACCTCTTCTCCCGCCCGGTGCCGCCCTCCGGCCTGGGGCACCCCTTCGGGGACGACGTCCCCTGGGCCCGGCTGCCGGGGGTGCTCGGCTCGGTGGCCGACGGGCTGCCCGAGTCGGCGGCGCTGGCGGCGCGGGGCGTCGGCCCCGGCGGGCGGATCTGAGCGTCCGGCGGCCCACCGGTGCCAGGCCACAGGTCGTTTCGTCGGTCGTCGGTCGTCGGCGAGCGCCGGCAGGTCTGCACGCGGGCATCGCAGCGCAGCCCGACCTGGCCCCACCCGCCAACGAAGGCGCCTGGATCTGTGGCCGCTCGACCGTCAGTTAGCCTGCCCGTATGGCCGAGCGCCCGCCGGGACGCCGCCTTCAGGGGGGCGACGAACTGACGCAGTACGGGTCGACGACTGGAGGGAACGCTGCTTTTCGCAATCGCCCTCGCGAGGGTGACCACGATGGCATCTCCCTCATCCGGGGGCGTCTGAAGCCTGACGAAGCCTGCGCTCTCGTGCGTGGACGACCATCAGCCGACCCCGTGTCTGACCAGGTCAGGTACACGACCGTCGGTCGACTTCGAGAAGCAGGCTTCCGGGTACGAGCTACGCCGAGCAGGCGAAACCCCGATCACGTGAGCGTTTCCAGGAGCGGCGCGTGGAGCGGCGACGTGCGTCAGGCGTTCGACCTGTGCTTTTATGATGACGATCAGGGAAGGAACTAGGGGCGATGTCTGATCTGATCAGCCTCTCACGAGGACGGAAGCCGTGGGACCCGGCGTTGGGGAGCGACCTCGTCGCGGTCTACAACACATACGACGGGCCCCTCCTGGGCGTCATCGAGCAGGACGGCGTCCAATACCTCTTCGAGTGCATCTACGGCCACGTGGAGTCGTTGAGCCTGTGGCTCTACAGCTCCCTCAGGCCGGGGTGCCAGCAGCTCCTCGAGAGCCTCAGTGGCGACGCCTTCGATCAGATGGTGAAGCAGGTGCAGAAGAGCGCCGGCGCACGCCTGTCGCTAGTTGTCGAAGGTCTCGGGATTGTGGCGGTCGCCGACGCGGTCGACTTTCCTGGCGATCTTCCGACAGCGGTTCACGAGCTTGTCGCGGACTATCGGAATACCGTCGAGCGGCTTCAGAGCACGGAGAGCGAAGCGGAGGACCTGGAATCCCGGAAGGGGAAGGTCCTGGCCTGAGCCTTCGGGCGGTCGCCACGTTGGCGACTGTCGCCTACGGACCAGCGTCCTGCCCACTGCGTCGGGGAGGGGGGATTTGAACCCCCGACCTCGTGCACCCAAAGCACGTGCGCTACCTGGCTGCGCTACTCCCCGGTCCTGCGCCCGCGGGGCGCCCGGCCACGCCAGCGTACGCCGTCGGGGGGCCGCCGGTGACCGCCCGTGCTCAGCGGCCGCCGTGCCCAGCGGGCGACAGGCTCAGCGGGCGCCGTGCCCAGCGGGCGACAGGCTCAGCGGGCGCCGCGGAGGAGGCGCCCGGGTCGGGCGCCGGTGTCCTCGCCGTCCTCGAAGGTGGGGACGCCGCGCTTGACGGTGGCCACGTAGCCCTCGGCGTCCTGCAGGAGCCGCCGGCCGCCGGCGGGGAGGTCGGCGCTCACCCAGGGGTCCCCGAGCCGGAGCTCCTCGTAGTCGATGAGGTTGCAGTCGGCCAGCATCCCGGGCTCGAGGGTGCCGCGGTCGGCGAGCCCGTACATCCGCGCCGTGTCCATCGTCTGCTTGCGCACCACCCACTCGAGCGGCAGCCGCTCGCCCCGGGTGCGGTCCCGCGTCCAGTGGGTGAGCATGAAGGTGGGGGTGGAGGCGTCGCAGATGATGCCGACGTGAGCGCCGCCGTCCCCCAGGCCCAGCGCCGAGCGCGGGTGGAGCAGCATCTGGCGGGTGGGCTCGAGGCTG
>JBOGGH010000167.1:0-5974 GCA_050743905.1 Acidimicrobiales bacterium | reverse complement strand
CCCCCCGGCCCGCCGGCGGCGGCACCCGCCAGCTCGCCCTCGGCGCGGCGCTCGGCCAGCGATATCTCCAGCTCCTCCGTCCCCTCGCGGTCCCGCAGCACCTCGATCCGGTAGCGGACGGCCACCATCCAGACGAAGACGAGCGTCATGGCCACGAACCCGAGCAGGAGGGTCCAGGCCATCGAGCCGTGGATCTTCACGGTGAGCGTGGGGTCGAGGACCGAGGCGCTCTGGTGCAGGGTCTGCCACCAGTCGACCGAGAAGTGCACGATCGGCACGTCCACGAAGGCCACCAGCGCGGCCACCGCGCACCTCCGGGCCCGCACGTCGGGGTCGGCCGGCACCCGGCGCAGCGCCAGGTAGCCGAGGAAGAGGACCAGCAGGAGGGCGGTGCTGGTGAGCCGGGCTGTCCAGGTCCACCACACCCCCCACGTGGGCCGGCCCCACAGCGAGCCGGTGACGAGGGTCAGGGCGTTGAACACCACGCCCACCTCCACCGCGGCGGCCGCCAGCCGGTCCCAGAAGAACGACCGGGTCCGCCGCCACAGGTAGAGGAGGCTCGACAAGGCGGCCAGGCCGAACGCCGCGTAAAGGGCCACCCAGGCCACCGGCGGGTGGATGTAGAGGAGCCGCACCAGTGTGCCCTGGACCTTCGCCGGCGGCGTCACCCAGAGCCCGAGCCAGACGGTGGCCGCCGTGGTCACCAGCGCGGCCACGCCGATGCCGCGGACGAGCGCCGGCCTCACGCCGCCTCCTGTAGCGGGCCGTAGAGCACGATCCCCACCACCAGGTAGACGGCGGCGAAGGGCGCCAGCACCCGCAGCCACCCGGCCCCCGTGGCCACCTGCCCGCTCACCGCCGCCGACCAGACCTGCGACCCGGCGATGAGCACCGGCGCCAGCACCGGCAGCACCAGCAGCGGCAGCAGCGTCTCCCGCACCCGCAGGCCCGCCGAGAGGGCGCCGTAGAGCACGCCGGCCGAGGCCAGCCCCACCGTGGCCAGCAGCGAGGCCACCACGGCCAGCCACGGCACGGTCACCCGCACGCCGAACAGCACCGCCAGGCCGGCCCAGAGCACCACCTGGAGCACCGCGAGCTGCGCCGCCACGGCCGCCGCCTTGCCCAGGAACACGCCGGCCGGGTCGATCCCCGAGAGGCGGAGGCCGTCGCGCGTCCCCTCGCCCGACTCGATGGCCACGCTCCGCTGGGTGGTGAGGACGGTGGAGAACAGCACGGCCAGCCAGAAGAGGCCGGGCGCCGCCGAGCGGAGCACGGAGGTGCGGGGCCCGAGGGCGAACGCGCAGAGGACGAGCACCAGCAGCGCGAACGGCACCACCTGCCACAGCGCCACGCGGGACCGCAGCTCGATCCGCAGGTCCTTGCTGGCCACGAGGAGCGCGTCACGCCACATCGGCGTCTCCGGCGGCCACCGCGCTGAGCGGCGGCCGGTTGCCCCCGGGACGCTCCTCCACCACCCGCCCGCCGGCCATCACGACCACGCGGTGGGCGAGCGGCACGGCCAGGTCGGGCTCGTGGGAGGTGAGGAGCACCGCCGCGCCGCCCGCCGTGGCCTCCGCCAGCAGCTCGCCCAGGAGGCGGCGTGCCGCGGCGTCCAGCCCGGCGTGGGGCTCGTCCAGCAGCCAGAGCTCCGGCGCGCGCGCCACCAGGGCCGCCAGCGCCACCCGGCGCCGCTGGCCGGCGGAGAGCCGTCCCACGGCGGTCCGCCGGAGGCGCCCCACCAGCCCGAGCCGGTCGAGGGCGGGACCGGACCGCTCGGCGGGCAGGCCGGCGGCCCGGACGGCGAACCGGACGTTCTCCGCCGCCGTGAGGTCGTCGTAGAGGGGTGCCGCGTGCCCGAGCAGCCCCACCCTGGTCCGCACGGCCGTGGGGTCCTGCCGCAGGTCGCAGCCGAGGACGTTCGCCTCGCCGGCGCCCACCGGCAGGAGGCCGGCGCAGGTGCGCAGCAGGCTCGTCTTGCCGGCGCCGTTGGGCCCGAGGACGACCACCACCTCGCCGGGTGCGACGCGGAGGTCGGCGCCGGAGAGGGCGGGGAACCGTCCGGCGAGCGCGACGGCGGCACGGAGCTGGACGACGAGGGCCATGTGCTTCCGGGCCATGCTAGGAGGGCCGGGCCGGCCGGGGCCAGGCGGGGGGCCGGCCCTCAGCTCGTGGTCAGCCGGTGCAGGCCGAGGTGGGTGAGCAGGTGTGTGAACTGGCCGGACAGCCAGCCGAGCTGGCCGGCCAGCAGGAGCGCGCCGAAGGCCACCAGGATCCCCCCGGCCACCACGTTCACCACCCACAGCCCGCGACGGGCCCGGGCGTAGGCCGAGGTGAGGCCGGAGAAGGCCACCCCGGTGACGAGGAACGGGACACCGAGGCCGAGCGAGTAGGCGAAGAGCAGGAGCACCCCGCCGGCCAGGGTGGCCCGGGTGGCGGCGAGCCCGAGCACCACCGCCAGCACCGGCCCTATGCAGGGCGTCCAGGCGAAGGCGAAGGCCATGCCCATGACCGGTGCCGCCCAGGCGCCCAGGACGGAGGGCCGCACGTGGAACCGGCGCTCCCGGGTCACCTGCCCCACCCGTCCGGCGGCGCCCGGCCCCACGCGCCGCCAGAAGCCGGCGGGGAGCGACGTGGCCAGGATGACCGCGCCGAGCACCACCACCACCACCCCGGCGGCCGTGGTGAGCTCCCGCTGGTGGGCCTCGAGGAGGTGGCCCACCCCGGACGCGGCGGCGCCGAGGCAGACGAACACGAGGGTGAACCCGGCGATGAAGAGGCCGATGCCCCGCAGCAGCGGCGCGAGCGGCCGGCCACCCCGGCCGGTGCCGGCCCCGGACTCCAGCTCCGCCGCCGACATTCCCGACACCATGGAGACGTAGCCGGGGACCAGCGGCAGCACGCACGGGGAGACGAAGGAGAGGATCCCGGCGCCGAACGCCACCAGGACGCCGAGCGGGTCGGCGGTGATCGCCCCGGTCACGGCCGTCACCGCGGCCGCCCGCCCCCGTCCCCCCGTGCCACGGCGCCGCCCGGTGCCACGGCGCCGCCCCGTGCCACAGTGTCGCCCGGCGACAGAGCGCCGCCCGGCGTCACCGCCGGCAGGGCGCCCGTGGCGGTGGTGCGGCGCGCCTCAGCCCAGTTGGCTGCGGACCTGCGCAAGGTCGGCCTCCACCATCATGGCCACCAGCTCGGGGAAGTCGACCTCCCGCCGCCAGCCGAGCCGCTGCTCGGCCTTGGAGGGGTCGCCCACCAGCAGGTCCACCTCGGCGGGGCGCAGGAACCGCTCGTCCACCACCACGTGCTGCTCCCAGTCCAGCCCGGCGGCGGCGAAGGCGAGCTGGCACAGCTCCCGCACCGAGTGGGTCTCCCCCGTGGCCACCACGTAGTCGTCGGGGGCGTCCTGCTGGAGCATCAGCCACATCGCCCGCACGTAGTCGGCGGCGAACCCCCAGTCCCGCTGGGCGTCCAGGTTCCCCAGGGGGAGCTTGTCGTCGAGCCCGCAGGCGATGCGCGCCGCGCCGTGGGTGACCTTTCGCGTCACGAACTCCAGGCCCCGGCGCGGCGATTCGTGGTTGAAGAGCATGCCCGAGGAGGCGTGCAGGTCGTAGCTCTCCCGGTAGTTCACGGTGATCCAGTGGCCGTACACCTTGGCCACCCCGTAGGGGCTCCGGGGGTAGAAGGGCGTCGTCTCCCGCTGCGGGACCTCCAGCACCTTGCCGAACATCTCGGACGAGCTCGCCTGGTAGAAGCGGATCTCGGGGTCGACCGTGCGGATGGCGTCCAGCAGGCGGGTCACGCCGAGCGCCGTGGTCTCCCCGGTGAGCACGGGCTGGCTCCAGCTCGTCTGCACGAACGACTGCGCGGCGAGGTTGTAGACCTCCTCCGGGCGGTGGTCCCGGAGCACGGCGATGAGCGAGACCTCGTCCAGCAGGTCCCCCGCCACCAGGGTGATCCGGTCCTGGATGTGGGCGATGCGCTCGAAGGTCACGGTGCTGGACCGCCGGACCATGCCCACCACCTCGTAACCCCGTTCCAGGAGGAACTCCGCCAGGTAGGAGCCGTCCTGGCCGGTGACCCCCGTGATCAGCGCTCGCTTGGCCATGGCGTCGATCTCCCTGCGTCCGTGCCGGCTCTGGGCCGCGCCGCCCGGCTCCCCGCCCCACCGTCCGGCCGCGCACGCGGTGCCCGCCACGGTACCTCACCGCCGGGCAGGGCCCCGGACGCGGCGGGGCGCCCGCCGGCCGGCCCGCCGCCGGGGATCCTGCCGGGATCCCACCGGCCACCGTGGCCTACAGTCCGCGTTAATGCCCACCGCCGCGCTGGTGTCGTTCCGCCTCGGCGGCGGCGACGGGGTGTCGGTGGAGGCCGCCAAGTGGGCCTGGGCCCTCGGGGAGCTCGGGATGCGGGTCCGCACCGTGGCCGGGGAGGGGCCGGTGGACCACCTGGTGCCCGGCCTGGCGATCGGCGCCGCCGCCGGGCCCGCCCCGGCCGACGTGGAGCGGGCCCTGGACGGCGCCGACCTCGTGGTGGTCGAGAACCTCTGCTCGCTGCCGCTCAACCCGGCGGCCGCCTCGGTGGTGGCGGCCTGCCTGCGCGGCCGCCCGGCCGTGCTCCACCACCACGACCTCCCATGGCAGCGGCCCCACCTGGCGGGCTTCCCGCCGCCGCCGGACGACCCGGCATGGCGGCACGTCACCATCAACCGGCTCAGCCGGGCCGAGCTGGCGGCGCGCGGCGTCCAGGCCGTCACCCTCTACAACCACTTCAACACCGAGGCGCCGCCGGGCCGCCGCGAGCGGACCCGCGCCGCGCTGGGCCTGGGGCCCGGCGATCGGCTGGTGCTCCAGCCCACGCGGGCGCTCCCCCGCAAGGACGTCCCGGCCGGCCTGGCACTGGCGGCGGCGCTCGGCGCCACCTACTGGCTCCTCGGCCCGGCGGAGGACGGCTACGGGCCCGAGCTGGCCCGGGTGCTGGCGGCGGCGACCGTCCCGGTGCGCCACGGGCCGGTGCCCGGTGCCACGGTCGCCGACGCCTACGCCGCCTGCGACGTGGTGGCGCTGCCCTCCACGTGGGAGGGGTTCGGCAACCCGGCGCTCGAGGCCGCCGTGCACCGCCGGCCCCTGGCCGTGGGCCCGTACCCGGTGGCCGCCGAGCTGGCGGGCTTCGGCTTCCAGTGGTTCCCCGCCGGGAGCCCGGCGCCGCTCGCCGCCTGGCTGGCCCGGCCGGACGCGGGCCTGCTCCACCGCAACCTCGCCGTGGCGCGGCGGCACTTCGCCCTGCGGGACCTCCCGGCCCGGCTCGAGGCCGTGCTCCCCGACCCCCGGCCCGACGTCCCGGGGGCCGCCCCCGGATCCTGTGCCCCGGCGGGCGGCGCGGCGACACGCCGGCACCGGGCCGCCTCGGAGTAGCCTCGTTTTTCATGGCAACCGCAGTCGGGTCGGCGGACCCCACGGACCGCGCCGGCGACGGCTCACCCGAAGGCCGGCCCCCGAAGCGCCTCAGTGCCGGGGAGCGCCGGCAGCAGCTCTTCGCCGTGGCGCTGGCGCTCTTCGCCGAGCGGGGCTACCGGGCCACCACCATGGACGACGTGGCCGAGGCGGCCGGCGTGACCAAGCCCCTCGTCTACCAGCACTTCTCGTCCAAGCGCGCCCTCTACCTGGAGCTGGTGGACTCGGTGGCCCGCGAGCTGCTGGCCGCCGTGGCCCGCGCCACCGCGGCCGCCGAGGGCCCGCGCCAGCAGGTGGAGATGGGCTTCGCCGCCTACTTCCACCTGGTGGTGACCGAGGAGGCGGCGTTCCGCCTGCTGTTCGGGAGGGCGGACAACCAGGACGAGGAGCTGGGTGAGGCGCTGCGGCGGGTGGAGGTGACCATCGCCGAGGCCATCGAGCCGCTCATCACGGCCGGCCTGGACGCCGAGCACCGCCGCTTCCTGGCGTTCTCGGTGGTGGGGATGGCCGAGGGCGCGAGCCGCCAC